>NZ_JHWX01000025.1 GCF_000621965.1 Methanobrevibacter wolinii SH | reverse complement strand
ATGATGTTTTAAGCTACTCATTAAACATATTTAAAAATAAAAATCAATTAAATAAAAATAAAAGATTATTTAAACGATTAAAAAAAGAATTAATCAGTAAACTCATGAATTGGAAACATTACAAACCAATAAGAGGTAAAATCGAAGATTATTTCAAAGTACTTAAAAATTCATTAGAAATGAGAAAAATACACAAATTTACACCAAAATCAGTAGAAAAAACCCTATATTTATATGTATTATTAGGAACAATACTCATACAGAACTCCGATACATCAAAAACAGGCCTACAAAAGCTATCACAAATGTGAAAAATTCAGGCCCCTAAATATATTTATTAACTTATATTGAATTTTAGATTTAAGCTATTTTAAATAAATATTCTAAAATGTAGTATTTTTTTATATTTAATAATTTATATTTGTTTTTTTATTAAAAAGAGTTTTAGAAATTAATTTATATTTAGGTTTTTTGTATTTATTTTTTTATTAGAAGAAGTTTTAGAAGATAATTTATTTTATGTTTAGGTTTTTTGTATTAAAAAGAGTTTTAAATGAATATTATTTAAATTTAATTTTTTATATTTTTAAAAAGAGTTTTAGAAAATAATATTATATTTTAAATATAATATTACTTTACTTTTTTTAGTTTTTTAATAATAGTTACAATTAACCAGTGTATGGGTGATCGTAAGTGTCGGAATGACCTTGGTCATAAGAACTTGATCCACTGTCACTGCTTCCACTATCACTACTTCCACTATCACTTGAACCAGATTCACTATAACTGCTTCCAGATTCATAATTTGAACTTGATCCACTTGTTGTACTATAGTATCCATTACCATCTGATGTAGTAGTACTTTCTACAGAACTGTCGCTTCCACTATTATTTGTAGTATTTGTGTTATTTGTAGTATTTGTTGTTAAATTAGTAGTATTATTTGTAGTGTTGTTGTTTAAAGTTACATCACTTTGACTACTCATAGCAAATACTATACCAACACCTACAGCAATAATTGCGATTACGAGAATTAAAATGATTATATCTTCTTTTTCCATTTTTTCTCATCCATAATTTTTATATAAAATCAATTTATATTTATATTATTAATAAATATTAATCTTTTCCTTTTAAATAAGATGACTTACAATTATTTTTAAAACTTAATAATTTTTAAATAAAATTATATATTTATTAATTAATTGTCAGTCATCTTCGTATTTAATATATTATTGAATATATTTATTATTTTTCATATACTATTTTAATTTTTTTTTGAAAATTGACTTTATAATTTTATTAATTCTACGATTTTTATCTTAATTTTAAAAATAAATTTATAATTTATTTTTTAAGTTTTAATTAACTTGATAAAAACTATTTATTATATTTTTGATATTATCATTAATATCATTACCTAACCATTCTATCATAACTCTTTTATCTTTTACTTTGAAAAATGCTAGTCTATAATCTCCTCTAGTTTCTGAATGAAGACTTACATAAAGTATTTGATGATTATTGATAGTTGTATTTTCTGTTTTTAAACCTGTATCCTGATTATTCTCACCTTGAGCAAAGTAAGACATATCACTATTATACATTTTATCTCCATCGTCATCATTACTATATACGGTTATATATAAACTATCATTATCAGTTCCATATAAACTGTAACCTGTTTTATTTGTTACACAACCATTTTGGTAATTATCGGGTATCATACAACTATAACCATTAATTGTAGTATTTTTACCTTCTAAATTTGTGTTATTATTTGTGGAACTTGGATTATTTGTATTGTCACTTAATATAAAAATCCCCGCAATAATGATTATTAAAATTATTATTCCACCAATTAATAATCTTTTTCTATTCATATTAAACTTCCTTATATTTTATATTATTTTATATTTCATATTAACTATTAAATTTTCTATTAAATAGTTCTTTTATTTTTTGTTGTTACTTTTTTAGTTTTGATTTTTGTCTTGGTTTTTTGTAAATTATATGTTTTTGTTATTGTTTTTTAGTTTTGATTTTTGAATTTTTTTTATTTGAAAATCATATATCTTTTTAAGAGATTTTAATATTTATAATTTAATTTTAACTAATTTTCAAGTATTTTATTTAATAAATCTTAATTTTTATTATTTAATTTTAATATAATATTTAAGTATTATATTATATAAAATAGAAATTATTAAATAATTATATTAATAATTATAATATATTAAAATTAATTTTTTAAAATTTTTCTGGTATTTAATCCAAATTAATTCTTTAAAATTAACATTTATTTTAAAAAGGTTATTTTTATGAGTGAAAATTTAGATGTTAAAAGTATTAATGATAAATTATTAGAAAATAATTATGTTTCTAATTCTGAGATTACTACTACTGTATATTTAGCATTAGCTTTAAACAAACCAATTTTAATTGAAGGACCACCTGGAGTTGGAAAAACTGAACTTGCAAAAACTATTGCAAAATCTTTAAATAGGGATTTCTTTAGAATTCAATGTTATGAAGGTATTACATTTGAACAAATCGTTGGTGAATGGAATTACCAGAAACAACTTCTTGAATTAGAATCAGTTAAAGGTCAAAAAACTGACATTGATGAAGATATTTTTAAAGATGATTATTTCATTAAAAGACCATTACTTTCTGCATTTTCAAATGAAAAAGATTCAATTATTCTTATTGATGAAATTGATAAAGCAGATGAAGAAGTAGAAAGTTTTTTACTTCAAGCTTTAGGTGAAAAAGAGATTACTGTAAATGATTTAGGTACTTTTCCACTTAAAAATGATTTAATTTTTATTTTAACTTCAAACTCTCAAAGAATGTTACTTGATGAAACTAAAGATAGGTGTTTATATTTATATATTTCTTATCCATCAAGAGAAAGAGAAATTAATATTGTTTGTAAAAAAGTTCCTGAAGCAGATGAAAATTTAGTTGGAAAAGTTGTAGATCTTGTAAATAAAATACGTTCTTTAAACTTACTTAAAAAGCCATCTGTAAGAGGAAGTGTTGATTGGGTTCGTTCTGTATTAAGTTTAAATATGGATAATGATGATGAAGCACTTAAAGCAAGTGTTGGTTCTGTTGTTAAAAATAAATCTGATAAAGAAAGAGTTTTAAAAGATGTATTTAAAGAAAAATATGAATAAATTTTTAATTTAATTAAATATTATTCTTTAATTTATATTTTATTACTGTTTTAATTTATTAAATTAGTAATTTAATTCTTCTTTTTTTAAAACTTGGTATCTATAATTATTGTGATTAAAATGGTTGATATTAATCGAATTGTTAATTTATCAAATGATTTAAGAAGTAATGGAGTAAATGTTAGTGTTCGTACTACTCAAACTGCATTTGATACATGTGATTTATTAGAAGGTTCTGATAGGAAAGTATTAAAAAGTGCTCTTAAATCGGTTTATGTTAAAAATAAATATGACATTCCTAAATTTAATAAAGCATTTGAAGAAACTTTTGCTTTAAAACCTGCTAAAGAAGAGGTTGAAAAAGTTAATCCTAATAAAGTTGCTAAAAATAATTTTAATCATAGTAATAAAATGAGGATTAAAAAAATTCCTAAAAATGCTAAATCTAAGAAGAAAAATAATAATGACTTGAAAAATAAATCTCTTGAGGAACTTATGGGTGCACCACCTATGGTTGAATCTGATGAAAATCTTGAAAAAGATGCAGAATTATTAAATAAAGATTTAACAAAGCTTAATGATTTTGATCCTCGTATGTTAGAATTATGTCAAGAATTAGGTAGACGTATTGCTAATAAACGTTCAAGACGTAAAAGTAAATCAAATACTAATAAAATTGATATTAGAAAAACTATTCGTACTAACCTTAAATATGGTGGTACAACTTTAGATTTAATTAAAGCTAAACCTCGTCCTCGTAGAAATCAACATTTATTCTTAGATGATATAAGTGGTTCTTGTGAATGGATTAGTAGTTGGTTTTTCATGTTAATGTATTCTTGTCAATCTTCATTTAAAGATTCAAGAACATTTGAATTTGATAATAAGACTATTGAAACAACTGATGCTTTAAAATCTAAGTATTTATTAGAATCTTTTGTATCAATTAGAGATATGCGTATGAAAAATGCTATGGTTCATGGAACATCTAATATGTATTCTGCATTTAAATCATTTATGCGTCAGGTAAAAATATCAAATAAAACTTATATTATTATTCTCTCAGATTGTAGAGATTGGGCAGGTCCTAAGGTTGATGGTATTCCTGCAAGTGTAGATTTAGTAAGAAAGATGGCTCATGATGCTAAAAAGGTTATTATTTTAAATCCTGAAGATAGGTATAAATGGGATGTTGTAGATAGTTGTGTTTCATTATATCGAGATGCAGGTGCTCAAGTATATGAAGTTAATACATTAAATCAGCTTGCTGATTTTGTAGCAAATATGAATTAATATTTTTTCTTTTTATTTTTTCTAATTTTATTAATATAAGATAATATTATATATAATATTCTTATTAAATTAAAATATCTTTAATTTATTATTCATTAAATTTTTAAATTTGTTTAATAGACTAATATTTATTAAATTCTAAATATTTTATTAAGAAACTCTTTTTAAAAAGTTTTTTATATTTAAGTTAAGAAATTTATTATATTTTTTATTGTGATATTATGGTAGTATGTACAAAATGTGGGAATCCAAAAGTTGTTATCACACGTAAACAATCTGGTCAATCATTATGTAATGATTGTTTTATAAAGAGTATTGAGAAGAAAGTACAAAAAACAATAAGACGTGAAAATCTAATAGAAAAAGGAGATAAGGTAATGGTTGCATTATCTGGTGGTAAGGATAGTGTAGTTACTTTGGATATTTTAAATTCTTATCGTAAAAGACATGTAATTGATTTATGTGCTGTTACAATTGATGAAGGAATTAAAGGTTACAGAGATGAAGGAGTAAGAATTGCAGTAAATCATGCTAAACGTCTTGGAATTGAACATGAAGTTGTATCATTTAAAGATTGTTTTAATATAGATCTTGATGAAATTATGAAAATTGATAATCATCGTGGATCTTGTACTTATTGTGGTGTTTTTAGACGTTGGATTATTAATCGTCAAGCTAGAAAATTTGGAGCAACTAAAATTGCAACAGGTCATAATTTAGATGATGAGTCTGAAGCTATTTTAATGAATTATTTAGAAGGAAATATCAATAATTTATCTTCTCTTGGTGCTATTACTAGTTCAAAAAGCCCTAAATTTACTCCTAAAATTAAACCATTAAGAGAAATTCCTGAAAAAGAAGTAGGTTTATATGCTCTTTGTAAAGGTTTAGAGATTCATTTAGCAGGATGTCCTTATGCTCAAGAGTCTTTTAGAATGGAAGTAGCTAATATTCTTAAAGATTTAAGTAAAAATCATCCAACTATTATGTACTCTACATTAAAAGGTTATGATAAACTTAAACCTCTTGTTAAAGAAAATTATGCTCCAAATTATCATGATGGTGATTGTGAAATTTGTGGTGAACCTTCTTCTAATAAATTATGTAGGGCTTGTACTTTTTTAAAAGAATTAGGTAAAAAAGTTAATATTTAATAATTTTTTATAATATTTTTTTGGATTTTTATAATATCTTGAAAACTATTTTTTATAAAAATTCAATAATATTTAATACTTGTAAATTAATTTTAAGAAAGTTTATTTATAAAAATTTTGAGAATTTCAACAAATTTGATTTTTATAAATAATAATTAATTATAAATAAAAAGAAATATAATATAACTATAGTTATATTTATTACTTTTTTTGAATAAAAAATAGGAGTTTTATTATGAGTTTTACTGTAATATTTCAAAATAAAGAAGAAACTAAAGATTTTAAAGAAGGTTTAACTATTCAAGATGTTTTAGATGATTTAGATTTATCTTCAGAAACTGTTGTTCCTAAACAAAATGGCGATATTGTTGTAGAGGATACTGAAATTCAAGATGGAGATGAAATTAAATTAATCCAAATTATTTATGGTGGTTAATTACTTATTTTTAATTTTTTTAATTAATAAAAATTTATTTACTTAAATTTAATTTTAGTCTCTTAAATTTCTATTTTTTCATAGCAAAAGCTATTTTGTTTGAAAATTAAATTTTAAAACTTTTTTTTTTAAAATTAGGAAGATTTTAAAAAATCTAATTAATTATTAATTTTTGATTATTAATTTCTGTATAATCTTATTATTTTTTTAATTCTTTGATTAATTATTAATTTCTGTATAACTCTATTTTTTAATTCTTTAATTAATTTTAGTACTTTTATATTTTTTAGATATTTTTTATAGGGATTTTTTTTAATTTTATGGGACTTATTACTTTTAGATATTAAAAAATATTTTTTCCATTATTTTTATTATTATATAATTACAAATATGATAATGGTGATAATATTAAAGTTCATTATGAATGTGCACCTTGTTTTTTACGTCAAGCAAGAGAGGCAATGGATTTAATAACTGATGATGATAATTTAAAAGTATCATTAATGGAAGATGTTTTTGAATTATTGTCTAAAGAATATTATGTTGGAGCAAATTCTAATTATTTAGGTTCTAAAATACATAGATTAATTAAAAATAAGACTAATTCTTTTGATCCATATAAAACACAGAAGGTATTGTCAAATGAAATGGCATTGGAATTTTTACCTGAAGCTAAAAAGGTATTAGATGGTTCACTTGAATCATATGTTAAAATATCTATTATTGGAAATATGATAGATTTTGGTGCTTTTCAATTAGATGAAGATATTAAAGCATTAATGGAAAATGCATTAGATAATGATTTAAAAATTAATGATGTTGATAAATTAGAAGATGCATTAAAAAAATATGATAATGTTTTATATTTAGTGGATAATACTGGAGAAATTGTTTTTGATAAATTACTTCTTGAAAAAATAAAAGAATATGATATTAATATTACACTTGCAGTTAAAGAAAAACCTATTGTAAATGATGCATGTATGGAAGATGCAATTGAAGTTGGTCTTGATGAATATGCAGATATTGTAAGTACTGGTGAAGATACTGTAGGATTAGTATATTGTGAATTATCTAATGAGTTTAAAGAAATATTTGATAATTCTGATTTTATAATATCTAAAGGTTTAGGTAATTTTGAGGGCTTAACAGAAATTGATTTATCTGATAAAGATGTATTTTATTTAGCATGCGCTAAATGTCCAGCTACTGCTAAAATGATTAATGTAAATGTTAATGACATGTTTTTATTAAAGAATTAATCATATATTGATGAACTTAGGTGAAAGAATGATTGTAGGATTTATAGGATTTGGGGAAGTTTCATCAACACTATCAAATATATTATCAAAAAATGGTGTAAAAACAGTTACAGTTGTTAAAGGAAGAAGTAATAAAACTCAAGAATTAGCAATTAAATCTAATGTTCAAATTTTAGATTCTTATGAAACATTAATAAAAGGTTCAGATATTATTATTTCTGCAAATTCTCCATTTAATGCATTTAAAGTTGCAGAAAAATATGCTGATTTCATAGATGATAATATTTATATAGATTTAAATAATGTTTCTCCAGATACAACAATTAAAATAGCAAATTTGTTTGAAAAAGAACAAGCTATAATTGAAGAAGATTCAAAACATAAATTCTTTTCAAAAAATATTGAGAAAGATTTAAGAAATTCCTTTGTTGATGGAGCAATAATTGGTAAAGTTTCAAATAATCCTCCATTAATTTTATTATCTGGTTCAAAAGCTGAAGATCTTGCAATATTAAATAATTATGGTTTAAATGTTATGGTTGTAAGTAAAATTCCAGGTGATGTTTCAACTTTAAAAACATTAAGAAGTATATATACAAAAGGAGTCTCTGCATTATTAATGGAAACTGTTGAAATTGCTAAATCTTTTGATTTAGAAAGTCAATTATTTGAAATTTTATCTATGACTGAAGGTGAAAAATTTGAATCTAAAGCTAAATCTAGGATAAGTAATTCTTATAAGAATTCTAAGAGAAAATCTGAAGAAATTGAGGAAATTTTAAATTTTTTAAGAAATAGGTTTCCAAATAAAAAATTTATAATGACAAATGCATCTAATAAAAAATTTCATTCAATTAAAAAATAGTATATTTTTTTAAATTTTTTAAAAATAATTATAATATGTATTAAAGGTTTAAATAAATTCTTAAACTTTTTATTTTTGATAAATCTTCATTTAATTTTAAATTATCTTCATTATCATATAATTGTATTATATAGTTATTTTTATTTTTATTTAAAATTATTTTTTGAATTTTGCTGTATAAATTAATATTATTTAGAAACATTTCATGAGGCTCATTTAATTTTATTATTATATTTCCATCTTTAATATTTTTATTATAATCATGTTTTTCAATTGCTTTTTTAAGTTCATTTAGTTCCATAAATAAATCCTCCTATTGATTTATTTAAGTAAATATAAACTTTTTTATTTTCTAAGCTTATTATATTATTTAATTAAATATAAACTTCTTGTTTTTAAAATATTTCTAATTTTATATTCTATTATTTTTTATAATTTATAAGATTTCATATATTATTTATTATTTTTTTAATTATTAGAAAAATTTATTATTAATTATATTTTTTTAATACTTTATTCATTTACTATTTTAAATATTCTATTAATATTAAATTTTTTTATTTATTTTAAATGTTAATATTTCTTAGTAATTATTTTTCTTATTTTTTAGAATTTTTAGATTATTTAAATTTTCTTAGTAATTATTTTCTTATTTTTTAGAATTTTTAGATTATTTAAATTTAAAAAATTCAATTAATAAAAAATAATTTAAATTAAAACTGTTTTTTCAAGAAATTTAACAATATTTTAAATATCTCTTTCTTAAATTTATTTTGTTAAATTTGGATTTAATTAATATAATTTATCTATTGAAAAACTATTTTTAATAATATAAATAATTAAAAGTTTTTTTTAAAAAATTAGGAAAATTTAAACAAGTTTTTTTAGAATCCTTAAATTTAAGATAAACATTTTTAATTTTTAAATAAATAATTTAGAAAACTTAAATTTTAATATTTTATAAAATGTAAAAAAAGAAGAGATATTTGTATCTATTTAAGAAGTTTAAAACTTCATTCACAATAGTATCAACTAGATAATATTATCATTTAGTATCTATTTAAGAAGTTTAAAACTCCACAGATAAGTAACCATATTCCTACTAAAAATCCAAGTAATATAGGATTTGATAAGTTTATTACTACAATAACAATGTATATTAAACCTAATATGATTCCAATAATTCCACTATAAAACCCATATTTATTATCTCTATTTCCAATAAGTGAAATTAAACCAATTATAATTAGAAATATTCCAGTAATATATTCTTTAATTCCTATAATAGAAGCTATTAAATTTGGGTTAAACATTATTGAAATACTTATGATTAATAATATAAATCCTATTACTGTATTTAAGATACTCTTTAAGGTATCATATTCTGATTCAGAAATTCCAATTATAAATAAATAAACTGTCATTAATAATAAGGATAATCCAATTATTGCAGTATTGGAATTAATGTAATTAAATGTTGGAAATATAATCAGGATAATTCCAAGAATAATTGATATAATACTTATAAGTTCATTTTTCATATTTTTCCCTCTAATCTAATATAATGGTAAATGTTTAGTTCTTGTTTTTGATTGATTCATATTACTTGAATGGATATCTGCTAACCATTCATTTTTACATTCACAATCATATTCAATTTTACTTTGATTTAAATTACTTGCAATTATTAAATGTTTTAGTTCTTTATTACATTTTTTACAATTGTAAGGTCCTCTTCTAGATCCAAATGCTGCAGTGTCCATAAGTGCAGGTATTGAAACTAAATCTCTTACAGTATTTATTACATATACTGCAGACCAAATCCATGGAGGTTGATAAGAACCTTCTCTCCATAATCTTTCAATTAAAGTTCCACCGTGTATTGTTGCAGGACAAAAAGATAATCTATCTACACCTAATTCATCTGCATATTTTGCTGTTTCAATTGCTTCATTAATTGCTTCTTTTTCATTAAGTAAAATAGGTTTTAAAAAGATATATGGTTTTGCTTTAACATTATATCCTTTTTTGTCTCTAGCTTCCTGTATTATTTTTACAGATTTTTCAAAATCTTTCCTAGTAAAACCTTTATTAATATTATATAATCTAGTTTTATCATTAGATGTTTCAAGACCCATACTTATTTCAAATAACTTATCTCCAATAATGTCATGAATTTCAGTTAATACTTCTTCTGTAACATATTCAGGTCTTGTTTCTATAACAATTTCACTAATCTCTTCACTATCTCTTAATATCTTAAGTATTTCATCACGAGCTTCTTTAGGTACTTCTTCAGGGTTTAAGAAACTTCCACTAGCAAACATTTTTATAGCTATTTTATCTCCATTTTTATAATCTTCTTTATATGGATGTTTATTTAATTCTTTTTTAAATAATTCAACAATTTTATCTCCAGTTACTGGTTCTAATGTACAATCATTAATATAACTGCACATTGTACAACCTCCACTTGGACCTAATGCCCAAGAACAACCTTTAGTTGCAAGTATTAAAAATATAGTTTTCCCAACTCCAGAATATAATAAATCTTCATTATACCAACTTGTTGCTACTTGTTCTGGTTTTTTAGGTTTAGCTCTTTCAGTAGCATTATCTCTAATCTCTTTAGTTAATTGTTGAATAATCATAATATCCCTATTAAAATATTGGATTTTATATATGTATCATTATCTTAATATATAATTATAATAAAATTTAAATTATCAATATAAAATCTTTATTATTAATTTTTAATTATAATATATATTTATTATTTTAGTATATTAATAAACAGGTGATAATATTTATAAATATTTTGATAATGTTTCTGAAATTTTAAATAAATATGGTTTTGAAAATAAGGAAGTAAAATCCATATTTAATAAAAGAAAAGGAGATAGAACTTTATTCATGGAAGATTATTCTATAAATCCATATATTGGTTGTTCATTTAACTGTAGTTACTGCTATATAAATGGTAGTAAATATGTTAAGGATGTTGACTCTTTTTATGTAAAATCTAATAGTATTACTCTTGTAAAATCTAAATTAAAACATTTATTAAGAAAAAATGAAAAAGCTTTAATTTCCTTTGGTTCTTCAACTGATCCTTATCAAAATATTGAATCTGAATTATATCTTACACGTGATTTATTAAAATTAATGTATAGATTTAAATTTCCAGTTCATATAATTACAAAGTCTGATTTAGTATTGAGGGATATAGATATTTTAAGAAAAATTGATGATGTAGCTATTTTACCTGATGATATTAAAACTGAGTTAAAATCAAATGTTATAATTACTTATTCTTTTTCAACTCTTGATGAAAATGTTGCTTCTATTTTTGAAGCTAATGTTCCCTCTATTAAAAGAAGAATTAAAGCAATTAAAAAATTTAAAAAAGAAAATTTTTTTGTTGGAGTTTCTTTCATGCCAATATTACCTTTTATTACAGATAATGAAGATACATTAAATAAAACTATTTCTAAATTTAGTAAATTAAATATTGATTATTTATTATATGGATCTTTAAGTTTGTTTGGTAATAAGAAATTTGATTCTAGGTGTAAATATTTTAATTTAGTTAAAAATTATTTTCCAGAATATTATAAGAAAACTAAAGATCTTTTTTATAATAAAAATACAAATTCCTTTGATA
Source organism: Methanobrevibacter wolinii SH (assembly GCF_000621965.1). NCBI lineage: Archaea > Methanobacteriati > Methanobacteriota > Methanobacteria > Methanobacteriales > Methanobacteriaceae > Methanobrevibacter > Methanobrevibacter wolinii. The sequence continues at coordinate 2,460 of NZ_JHWX01000025.1, read as the reverse complement.
ATTATCCTCCATATAAATATCAAGAAGAATTAAGTAAGAAAATTAAGTATTATTCAAATATTTATAATATACCAAATATTATTTTTTAATTTTTTTTTTAAATATTAAAAATTAGCTTTGTTATAATCCTTAAAATTTTTATAAATAAACTTTTTTAAAATTTATTTTTAAGTATTAACTAATTCTAAACTTTTATAAAAAATAGTTTTCAAGAGATTTAAAAAATCTTATTTTTAAATTATGTTCTCTTTGAAATTCTATTTACTAATTTAAATATTTTTATTATTTTTTTAAAATCCTCTAAATTTATAGTATAATCTATAAATTTAAGATAGCTGATTTTAGAAAATAAAATTTCAAAATATGTGTTAATAAAATTATAAATAATAAACTTTGAATAGAATAAGTTTTTAAGATTTTTTATAAATATTATGAATTTTTAAAAAGTATTAATTTTTAATTAATTTTATTGTTTAAAAATAGTTTAGAATCATATTAATGTTTTAAAAAAAGTAAAAAAAGAAAAAAGAAAATATTAAATTTAGAAGCTGCTAATTACGTCTCCTAATAATTTAATAGATTCTTCAACATCTTTTCCTACAGGAGAACCAGCTACATATTGGGTTACTCCCATATCAGATAAAGCTTCTATTTTTGGTACGAATTCTTCAGGAGTACCTGCTACACAGAATGCATCAAGTGCTTCATCAGTTACTGCACCAATTGCTCCACCGAAATCTCCTTTACCTAAGAGGTCACCAAGTTTTTTATTGTATCCTTCAGGTAATCCATGTCTTTCGATAACTAAATCTGGAGCACCACTTGCAATAAATGCAACTACGATTTTTGCTGCATTTTTAGCTGCTTCAGAATCTGCTCCAATTGAAGTAGATGTGTATGCACCTAAATCAAATTCTTTGTCTCCACCAGCTTTTTCAATACCTTTTTTAATCATAGGCATAGCTGCTTCATAATCTTTAGGGTTTGATGCATTAATTAAAACACCGTCTGCGATTTCTCCAGCGGTTTCTAACATTTTAGGTCCTTGAGCACCCATATATATAGGGATACTATCTTGTACAGCTTTTACTCCACCTAATTTTGCTCCTTTTTCTGTTTTTCCACCATTAGTTAATGTTCTGATTTCTGCAATAGCACTTTTGATGGTACTTAATGGTTTAGACCATTCTACACCTAATGATTCAAATGTAGCTTTGTCACCAGGACCAATACCGAAAGTAGCTCTTCCTTCAGAAATTTCATCAATAGTTGCAATAGCAGAAGCAGATATTGCAGGACTTCTTAAGTAAGGATTAGTTACTCCAGGTCCTAATTTAATTGTACTTGTTTCTTTAGCAATTAATGCTAAGGAAGCATATACATTTTTGTTGTTGTAGTGATCTGTAATCCATACATTATCAAATCCTACATCTTCAGCTAATTTTACTAATTTTATAATATCGTCCAAAGGTTGTTGTGGGACGAATTCGATACCGAACTTCATAAATTATCACCATTCATAAATCTGTTTACATCTATATAAAGTACTTTTTATTTGTCTTAAATAGAAAATTTTAAATATTATCGGTGTTTTTTTATTCAAAAACCTTCATGAAAATGTATATTTTTTGAAAAGTTAATTTTTTTATTTTATATTTTTTTTAGTATAATTATATATGAAATTTTATTTTTTTTTTAAAAAATTTTTATAAATAATTAATTTATTGTATTATAATTTACTTTAATTATTTTATTTAAACACTTTATTATATTAGAACTATTTTACTCAATGTTAATTTATTTAGTCATATTTTGCAATTTTTTCTATTTGATTTTGAGTGTGTTGTTACTTTCTGTATAGTATGTGCTATGTGTTATATGGCGTTGGTTTAAGTTAAAATGTATAATTACATTATGACTATGATGACTGTTTTTCCACATATAGCGAGATTTTCATGTTTATAGATATCTTCGGATATTTTAATCATTTATATGTTTTGATGAGGACCTGATACTTGGTGTTGGGTTTGATGTTGGTTTAGTAGATGTGGTGATATTTGATTGTTGTGTTTTTTTTTCTGTTTTTTTTGGGAAGGAGAATGTTTTGCAATTGGATTTTTTTTATGTAATACTCGTCTATAATTCTTTTTTTATGTACTTCTGTGTGTATGTATGTTTTCTGTCAAATCTGTTTGATCCTGGCAGAAGCTACTGCTATTGGGATTCGATTAAGCCATGCAAGTTGAACGAACTTTTTGGTTCGTGGCGTACGGCTCAGTAACACGTGGATAACCTACCCTTAGGACTGGGATAACTCCGGGAAACTGGGGATAATACTGGATAGGCAATTTTTCCTGTAATGGTTTTTTGTTTAAATGTTTTTTCGCCTAAGGATGGGTCTGCGGCAGATTAGGTTGTTGGTTGGGTAATGGCTTACCAAGCCTATAATCTGTACGGGTT
>NZ_JHWX01000024.1 GCF_000621965.1 Methanobrevibacter wolinii SH | reverse complement strand
AATTTATTTTCTTTTTTCTTCTTTTTTGAAATAAACATATTTATCTTTTTATAAATTTATTTTCTTTTTTCTTCTTTTTTGAAATAAACATATTTGTTGAAATCCTTTAAATTTGGGATATTTGTTTTCATTTTAAAAATTAAAATTCTAAAAAACAGGTTTTCAATATAATACTTACTATAAATTAGAAATTAAAATTTTAAAGTTTTATCTAATTTTTCAGATTAAAACTATTCTTTTGGGTATTATTTTTATTTAAAATTGTTAATTATGGTAAAAATTTTATTTTATTCGTAGGTTTTAAAACGGTTCTTTTCTTTTAATTGTCTAATTTAGTACTTTATTTTATTTAGTATTTTTTAATATTTTATATTCTTTTGTTTGTAGTTTTTAGAACTATCTATTTTATATATAAATTTTTATTTTTGATTTTAATAAAAAAATTTATATATTTATAATTTCTATTGATTATTAAATTAAGTTGTGTTATTTATGAAGGAAGATTATTTTAATATTGAAAAATGGGAAAACTGGTTGGATCATATAAAATATGAATGGGATAATGTATCGGTTGGTAAAAGTATAGCATTCAATATATCTGGTTTTAATGAAAAAATTATTTTGCTTACTAAAGAAGCAGATCATGTTAATTTTTCTATTGAAGAGAATCTTAATAGGGTTACTTCAGATGATGCAGATATCCTATTTGAAATTAAACCTATTGATTTAGATTTTGTTCTTAATGATTTTACATTACATAATTTTGAAAAACTTTTAAGATCTTGTCGTGCAATGATGTTTTTCTTAGTTAGTCCTAAAGTATTGTGTGATGATGGTTTCCATAATTTTTTAGAAGATATTGGTTTTGAAATTTCTTCCTCAGATGTTGTTCCTATTTTAGTATGATTTTTTTAATTAAAAATTATCTTTTTTAATATTTCTTAATAACCATAAAAGTATAATGTATTATTTTAAGAATGAGATTTTTAGAGATATATTTTATTTATCCTCTATCTTATACATGCTTTTTTTAATTATCTGGTTTTTTGAATTTAGTTTTTATGGTGTTAATTATATTTTTTAAATACTTTTTGGTTTTTTTTATGGGGTATATTTTTTTTAAGTATTGTTTTGGTTTTTAAAATTAGTATTTTTGGTTTTAAGTAAAAAATTAAAAAAAATAAGTTATGTAAATTTTTTTATTATATTTTATTTGCTGAAACTTTTTGTGGTTTACCATATATTGAAAGTATTATGACGATTATACTTAACACAATAGAAAGTATTCCAATATGGTGTAATCCTAATATTAAATCATTTGCTGCACTACCAAATAGTATATTTTTTTGCATAATTTGGCTTGGTACTGTAAATGAATATATTAAACTTCCATAACATACACCAAAACTTATACCTAAACTTCTAGATGTTGGAATAACTCCTGAAGCAGTACCACTATACTCTTCTGGAACTGAAACCATAATTGCTTTGTTAATTGGGGATTGTAAAAGACCACAACCAATTCCATAAATTGCAAACATTATGAATACATCAATTCCATGACTATTTATATTTGTATGAAGTAGTAATATTGCAGAAATTATACATACAATACATCCAAGAATTGTAGGTAATACTGGACCTTTTTTATCTGTAATTTCTCCACTAAGTGGTGCAATAAATATCATTAATATTGGTGCAGCACTTAATACAACACCTACCATTCCAGGGCCGTCATGAACTACTTTTTCTAAGAAATAAGGTAGTGCATAAATAAATAGGTATTCTGCGATATATGCTAAGTGGAGATTAATACTATTAGCAGTAAATGTTTTATTTTTAAATAGGTGAAGATTAATCAATGGATCTTCTGCATTCTTTTCTGCTTTAATAAATGCATATGTTGAAATTGCAGTTATTATTCCACATATTAATCCATATAAATAAAATTTATCTTCAATACAATTTAATGTAGTAATTACAAATAATGTTGCAAAGAAGATACTTATTAATCCTTTAATATCCCATACAACGTCCATTGTTTCAATTCTGTCTAATGAATAAATACTCATTATAAGAGTTATGATTCCAAGTGGAACATTAATTAAAAAAATTGCTCTCCAATTAAATAAACTTTGTAATATACCACCAATTGTTGGTCCTATTGCAAGTCCTACAGCTGCAAAGACAGAATAAATTCCATAAGCTTTACCTAAATGATTAACTGAAAAGGCTTTTTCTAAAATAATCATTGGGCTAGCAAGAAGAAGAGATCCTGTAATTCCTTGTAGGAATCTACTTAAAATTAATATTTCAATTGATGGTGAAAATGAACACATTGTAGATGTTATTATTAAACCAATTACACCTGAAATAAATACTTTGTCATGTCCATATTTATCTCCAAGTTTACTTGAAAAAAGTGCAAGCCCTATAAATGAGATAAAATAAGCTGTAGCAACAAGTCCTGTAATACCTACACTACTATTAAAGTAAATTCCAATATCTGGTAATGAAACATTTGAAATACTTGTATTTATTGAAGCCATCATTACTCCAAGTGACATTGCTGCAAGTATTGGCCATTTATTTGGTGATTCCTCCATATTTGCCATTATTATTTTTCCTTCTGAAATCTCTTTTTAATAAGTAATTTTGAATAATATTTAATATTATTGATTTTTTTTAAAAATCTCTTTATTAATTTATATTTTTTTAAAATAATGATTCTTATTTATCTAAAAAAGTGTCGATTAAATTACGTGTGGTATTTAATGATTCCATTGGTATTCCTTTAGGATTTTGACCAATTTCTCCTTGAACATCTTTTAAAATATTTCCATCAAAACCTAAAAACATTCCTTCTGAAACCTCACCAAAAAAGCTTTGTGGTGGAAGTAATGATACACCTACTTGGTTATTTTCTTTAACGTTTTTATCATTAGTAATTACTTGTACTGCTTTTTTACCAAGGTTTACATTACACATCATAAGATTATCTGCATTAGGATGTTTACTAACACTCATTACTTCTCCTTTTTTAATATCAATACCAATTATAGGGTCATTGATTGGACCATAAGATAATCTTTGTTTGAGTCCAAGAATTGAGTTTAAAAAGAATTGTACTTTTGCAATATTCTCTTCTGTTTTCTGTCTTTCATCTTTAGGAGTAGCATTTATAAAGTTATGATTCCATTCTTTTCCTCCTAAAAATTCAATAATTTTATTTGCATGTTCTTCTAACTCAATTACATCAGGACTATTTGTAAGATTCTCACCTTCTAAATAAGAATATTTTAAAGATTGGAATGCACTATTCATATTTTTAGCTTCATCAACTGCAGCTTTTTTATTCCAGTTTCCCCTAAAACTACCTGTACGTATAGTATTTAAAAAAACTTCTTGTGATTTCATTGCAATTAAAATTCTATAATCTTTAGATGTATCCCACATATAATATTCTCCAAAATTATCTTATATTGAAATCTTATTTTTATAAGATTAATGTTATTATTTCTATTTTATAATATTTATATACTTTTTCAGTATAAATTATGGTATTTTTAAACAATTTAAGAATTATTCTAATTTTTATTAATTTTGTTTAATTTATTATTTTTTTTTAATTTTTTTAAATAAGATAACATTAATCTATTTTTGGATTTTCTTGTGTAAATAGAATTTAAGTTAAATCTTTTTAAAATTTTAATTTTATTTTTTATTTAATCCTATAAATTTTTTAAAAAATTTTAATTTTATTTTTTGTTTAAAAATATTACTTAAAATTTAAGTATTGTTAATAAGATATTTATATTATGAATTAAACAAATATTTATTAATATAAAAGTTTTATAATTATTAAAATTATTATTTTAATTATTCGGCTATGTTGAAAACATGTTTTAAAAATTTAAATTATTTATTAATTAAATTTTAAATTCGAGAAAAATTAATCTTAAGAATTTCAACAGAGTCAATTATTATTTTTGACATGGTGAAGAATATGGTAGAAGTTTCAAACCTTCGTAATTTAGATATATATACAATACATGGAAAATATGTTGGTAAAGTTGAAGATGTAGTTCTTAACATTCGTTTAGGTACAATTTCAAAATTAGTTATTAGAGCAGTAGAACCTCAAAGAAATAGGGAAGTTGGATTTAGACAAATTATGAAAAGAGGTCTTCAAATGGTACCTGAAGAAGATGAAATGAGATCTTATCAAGAAGGTTCCTTTAATATTGGTTTTGATAAAGTTACTGCAATTGGAGATATTATCTTAATTAATACTCCTGATGTAAGACATAAAGTACCAGGTGCAAAAAGACCTAATGTTCCTCAAACACAAGCTCCTCAACAAGAAGTTGAAAATCAACAAGAAGTTCAAAATCCAAATTATTAATTTTTAATTAAAATTTTTATTTTTAAATTTTAATAATATTTTTAGGATTTTATTTATTTTTCGAATTAATTTTATAAATTTTATTTATTTCTATTTTATAGGTTTTACTATTTTTAATTTAAAATGGTTTTATTTAACTATTAATTTTATAAATATCTTTTATTAATTAATTTATTTTTATTTTGAAGTTTTAAAATAGTTTTTTAAGTTAAGTGATTTTAATGATAGTTGGAATTGTTGGTTGTGGTGCAATAGCTCATATTATTGCTCAAAATATTAAAGATGAAAATACTAATATTGAAATAAAATATTTCTATGATAAAGATGGAAAAAGAGCTGAAGAGCTTGCAAATTTCGTTAATGGTATAGCTGTTTCAAATTTTGAAGATATGCTCGGTAATGTGGATCTTGTTCTTGAAGCTGCATCTCAAAGTTCAGTAAGAGAAACTGCACTTAAAGTATTAAATAGTGGTACTGATATAATAACCATGAGTGTTGGTGCATTAATGGATACTGAATTAAGAAATGAATTGATTCAATCTGCAAAAGATAATAATGCAAAAATTTATGCTCCTTCTGGTGCAATTACTGGAGTAGATACTATTAAAGCAGCATCTATTAAAAATATTTCTAGTATTAGTTTAACTACTCGTAAATCTCCTAAATCTCTTGGAAGAGATATAGATAAAAAAGAAGTTTTATTTGAGGGTAAAGCATCTGAAGCTGTTAAAGAATTTCCTAAAAATATTAATGTAGCAGCAACATTATCTTTAGCATCTGGAATGGATATTGATGTTAAAATTATTGTTGATCCTGAAGTAAGTAGGAATATTCATGAAGTTGTTGTTAAAGGTGATTTTGGAGAATTAAAAACACGTACAATGAATTTCCCATCTACTGCAAATCCTAAAACAAGTATGTTAGCAGCACTTTCTGCAATTAAACTTTTAAGGAGTTTAGATGAACATTTTATAATAGGAACATAATTTTTATTAATTTTTATTTTTAACTTTTTTTTAAAATTTTATTATTTAGTTTATATGCTTTTTTAATATAAAATATTTATAATATTTAAATTAAAAATTATATATATTATAAATTTTTTTAATTTTTTATTAATTAAAATTTATAGATTTTTTAATAATTGTCAAACTTTAATTAGTATATAAATAATTTATACAAGTTTAAACTTCGTTGAAACTCTTTAAATTAAAAATATATTTATTTCTAATTTTAAAATACTTAATTTTAGAATAAATCTATTAATTACAACTTTTTTAACTAGGTTTGAATTTATTTATATTAATAATACAGGTGTAAAAATGTCTAATAATTCTATGAAAGATTTTGAAATTTATTCTAATTTAAAAGTTTCACAAGCAAATAAAATAATTATTCGTTTAGATGGACGTAATTTCCATACTTTATCTAGTGATTTAAATTTTAATAAACCATATGATTCACGTTTTGCAAAAGCTATGTCTGATGTTTGTACTGATATTATGAAAGAATTTTCTCCAGTATTTATATATAGTTTTTCTGATGAAATTAATATTTTACTTAATGATATTCCATTTAATGGTAGAGTTGAAAAATTAAACTCTGTATTTGCAAGCTTTGCATCAGGTTCATTAACTTCAAGATTATTAAACGAATTTCCTATTGATAATGAAAAATTATTTAATCAAGAAGATTATGAAGAAGAATATGAACGTTTTAAAAAAGTTTTAGGTCTTGGAACTAAGAATAATACTAATTCTTTAACATTTAGAAAACCTATTTCTTTTGATTCCCGTATTATCCCATTAAGTGATGATGAAATTTCTGATTACTTTAAATGGAGACAAGATGAATCTTGGAGAAATTGTATTAATGGTTATGGTATATGGTCATTAAAAAGAAAATATCCTGCTGATGTTGCAGCATCTAAATTATTTGGTTTAGATATGTCTGATATTAAAGATTTATTATCTGAAGAAGGCATTGATTTTAATGAAATTGACAATTGGAAAAAAAGAGGTTTTGCAGTTTATAAAAATTTACATCATGTAAAACAATATAATAAAAAAACAGATACTGAAGATGTTGTTGTTAAAAAATATTTATATAGAGACTTTAATCTTCCTAAATTTGATAGAAAATTCTTTGTTAAAAAAGACTTAATTGAAAATTAAATATAAATTTAATAATATTTAAAGGGGATGTGATTTTGGGTTTATTTTCGAAGATATTTGGTTCTAAAGATAATTCCTTTGATAAAATATGTGTAGATAAGGAAGTACTTGAATCTGTTGTTTATTATGCAAAAGAAGCATATCCTCATGAATTTTTATCTATGTTTGATGGAACTATTAAGAACCATATTTTATATATCACTAGTTTAATATTCATTCCTGGTGAAACTTCTGATACTGGTGCAGTTCTTCATTATGATCAGATTCCACCTAATACAAAGTATTATGGTACTGTCCATTCTCATCCTGGACCAAGTGCTGAGCCTTCTGATGCAGATTTAATGACATTTTCAAAAAGAGGGGTTTTTCATATGATTTTAAGATTACCTTATAGTCTTCAAACTTTTAAAGCATATGATTCTAGTGGTAATCCTATAGGTTATACTATTGGGGATTATAGTGATATTCGTAATGATGAACTTAATCTTGATGAATTTTTTGATGAAGATGATATTTTAAAAGATGGTGAAACTTTTTCTGATGAGGCAGAAAAATTTTTAGATGATATTGAGGATAATCCAAAAAATTATGATGATTTTGATAAACTATATAAAGAAACAGATTATATTCCATCAGAAGTTATTAATCCTATTGTTATTGGTCCTGATGATTTAGATGAAAATAATTCTATTGTAATTGATGCAGAAGATGCAAAAAGAGGTATTTCTATAAATCTTGAGCCAGGAATGCCAATACCTAAAATTATTATAAAAAATAAAGAGGATAATAAATAAATTTTATTTTTTATTTATTCTTTTATTAAATTTTATGAATTTTCTTTTTATATCATTGTAATTTTTTTTATAAAATGGACAGTTACTTATACAATAAGAACAACCTTCATTACAACCTTTACATTTTTTAGCATTTAATTTATTATCTTCACTCAATGCATTATATTTACATGCTTTTATACATTTTTTACAACGTTTACAATATTCTTTAATCCAAGAATAATCTTCTTTATTTTTATTTTTAGGTAAATCCACACTAGTTAGTATCACTGAAAACTTTACTTTTGGACCAAATTTTGGAGTTATAAGTAATCCACTTCTTCCAATTTCTCCTAAGTTTGCTTTAGCAGCTATTTTTGAGAAATTTATGTACTCTTCATATTCTGGATGAATTACTTCTGTGTCTATATTGTTTTTTCTTAGGAAATCTGAAAGTTTATATGTTTTATTTGCAAGTTCTTCATAAAAATAATCACTATATGATTTGGCCAATACGCCAGGTTCTGTTTTTATTATTTTATCATATAATTCATAAACTAAAACTATTGCATTATCATATTCTAATGGTGCATTATTTAAAATTAAATCGGAACTTACTTTTGTAAAACCAATATCTGTAAAACCCTCCTTTTTTGATAATCCTATAAATTTATTAATAATTTTTTCATCATATTCATATTTTATTTTTGATGGTTTGTTTATCTTAGATTTATCATAATTTACTTTAATGTCAAACTCGTTATTTTTGATGAGTTCCTTTAATTCTTCATTATTTTCTTTTGCTTTTATTTTCATTTTAACTCCTTAGCAACAACAACATGAGCAAGAATTGTTATTTATATTTAAACCAATTTTTGATAAGAATGGTTCATATCCTTCTTTAATAAGCTTTTTAACTCCTACTAAATCATATATTTTAATTTCATCTTGGGCTGTTAATTCTGTAAATTTACTGAACTTATCTTCATCTAATATTTTATTAACATCTTCCTCTTTTATTTCAAATAGTATGTCTGCAGTTTTTTCATTAATCTCTTCAATGTTATTAAGCAATGATACATTAATCCCATTTTCCACTTTTTCAAATATTATAAGTTCATTTTCATTTGTATTTATTAAAAACGCTATTTTTCTATGTTTATTTATTCCAGAAAATAAAAATTTTGAATTATTTGCCCATTTATCCCATTTTTCTATATTGATCTCCATTTTATCACTCTAATTTATTTGCTTTTTCTATTAATATTTTTTTAATATGTTCTATTGCAATTTCTTCTCTTTTTCCACATCTTGCAGGATTTATTGGTCTCACTTCGCAATTTTCAAGTTCTTTATCTACATTAATTGTTTCATCTGCTTTAATGTTTTTATTATTAAGAATTTTGTTTACACAGCAATTTTCACATCCATTCACTGCAATTATTGGATATTTATTGATTATTCTTTTAATTAGTTTATTTGATTCTGCAGCGGTTGAAGGTATACAAATGTGTATTATGTTATCTGATTCTTTTTGTGCATCATATACTGCAACTCTACTTACAAGTCCATTAGCACTCATTCCAGTACATGCTGCAAGAGCTACTTTTTCATTTTTCTCTTTAATTATCATGGTCTTACCTTATTTCTTTGTAATTTTAAATGATGAGAAATTATAAACTGTCTTCTTATCAAATATAATATTTAATCCATTTATTATACCTGGATTTTTAAGTGAATAATAAATCCATTGCCCTTTTTTTCGCCAGTCAACTATCTTCGCTTTTTTTAATATATTTAAATGGTGTGAAATTGTAGATTGTGATTTATTTAGTGTTTCAATTATTTGGCATACGCAGAGTTCGTCGGTTTTAGATAATATATAAACTATTTTTAATCTTGTTGGATCTGCTAGTGCCTTTATAATCTCTGCTTCATTCGATATTTCACTATCTTCGGGTATTTTTTCTAGAATTGGATTTAAGTTTATTTTATCGCATTCACCATCGGTACATAATTTCATATAAAATAATTGTATTTCGATATATTTAAGTTTATCGAATTACTATTTTAAAAATTTATTTAATGTATTTAAATAATTATTCAAAGGTTAAAATTAGTTTATTTTTATATTGTTTTTCTTATTTTTATTATTTATTATTTTAAAAATCTTATAAATGATTAAATTTAATTATATTATTTTTTTATTTTATCTAATTTTATAATTTTTTAATTAAAAATTACTTATTAATTTATTTAAAAATAATATTTTTTTAAAATCATTTTTTTTTTTAAAAAAGAGCTTTCTTGAAATTATCAAAATTTTTAGAATAAATTTTCTTAAAATTGATTTTTAAATATTAAATCTTGTTTAAATTTTTATAAAAAATAGGATTTTAATATACTATAAAAAAGAAAAAATAGTTAAAATTATAATTTATAATTTAATTTTAACTGCATCGTGAACATTTTCAAGTTCACTTAATTCTTTTAAGATGTCTTCAGGAATTTCATGATCTACTGTTAAAATCATAACTGCATTTCCACCAACAGTGTCTCTACCAATTTGCATGACACCAACATTGATGTTTGCTTCTCCTAATTTAGTGCCGATTGTGCCAATGGTTCCAGGTACATCTTTGTATCTTGCAATAAACATATGTCCTTCAGGTTTAACATCTACCCAATAATCATTTACTTTTAATATTTTTGGTTCATGAAGAACTGTTCCTTCTGCTGAGAATTCATCATTATCAGATTTACCTGTTACTTTAATAAAGGAATCGTATCCTTTTGCATCTTTTTTGCTTCCTTCAGTTACAGAAATACCTCTACTTTCAGCTACTGCAGGTGCATTAACAACAGTTACTGGGCTACTTAAAATAGGATTTAATAATCCTTGTAATATGCTTCTAGTGAAAATTTCTTTATTTTTTAATTCTCCAATTTTTCCACCATAAATAACTGAAACTTCTTTAACTTGGCCATTAATAGATTGTGAAATAAAACTACCTAATTTTTGAGATAATTCTAAATATTTTGAAGAATCTTCAAAATCACTATTATTCATTCTAGGCATATTAATTACATTATTTGGGGTTTTACCATCATATAAATCTTTAATTTCATCAGCAATAATGATAGCTGCTCCTTTTTGAGCTTCCCTAGTTGATGCTGCAATATGTGGAGTACATACAATATTATCAAGTTCGAATAATTTATTTTCTTTTGCAGGTTCTTCTTCATATACATCTAAAGCTGCTCCACCTATTTTTCCATCTTTAAGAGCATGATATAATGCATCTTCATCAATGATTCCACCACGAGCACAATTTATAATAATTGCATTTTCTTTCATTATTGCAAATTGTTCAGTTGAAATTAAATGTGTGGTTTCTGGGGTAAGTGGAACATGTATAGTAATAACATCTGCATTTTTAAGAACATCATCTAAATCAGTAAGTTTAACTCCCATGTCTTGAGCAACTTCTGGAGGTAAGTATGGGTCGTATGCCATAGCACTCATTTCAAATGCTTTACATCTTTTTACTACTTGGGAACCAATTCTACCCATTCCAATAACACCAAGGGTTTTACCTTTAAGTTCCATTCCTTTGAATAATTTTTTCTCCCATTTACCTTCTTTAGTGGATTTATCAGCAATAGCGATTTTACGTGCTACAGATAACATTAATCCCATAGTATGTTCAGCTACAGTTATTGAAGTTGATTCTGGTGCATTAACTACCATAATTCCTCTTTTGGTAGCAGCATCAAGATCAATATTATCTACTCCTACACCAGCTCTTCCAATAATTTTGAGGTTATCTGCTGCTTCAATAATGTCAGCAGTCATTTTAGTTCTACTTCTTACTGCAATTCCATCATATTCTTTAATGGTTTCTTTTAATTGTTCTGGTGTAATTGAAGTATCAACTACAACATCTGCAAATTCTTTAAGTTTGTCTATACCTTTTTGGTCAATTGCATCAGCAACGAGTACTTTCATCATTTCACCTGAAATAATATTTTTTTTATTATTGTATAATTTTAAAGTTATTTTCTATTTAATATAAAATTAGTTAGTTTAAAAAGTTTTTATTTCATCTCTTATTTATTGAAACAAATTTTTTAAAGTTATGAAAACTTTGTTTATTTTAAACATTTTATAATCTTAAAATATTTTATTTAAAAAATATTTAATTAAAACAAAGTTTTGATTTATATTATTATATAAAAATTTATATAAAATAACATCTTAATTAATTATATAAAATACTAATTTATATTATAGGTTTATTTATGTAATTCTTGATATTTAAATTTATGATTAAAGTAAATTTTTGTATTTTTTTAAAATTTATTTTAATAAAAATTAATTAATTTGAATTTAAATTTTTAAGATTTATTAATTTTTAATTTTAAAAATTTTTATTTTTAGTTAATTATTATATTTAAAATAGGTGTTAATATGGTTAAAGTAGAAGAGTTTCCATTATCCTCTGCAAACTTTTTGCCCGGATATGAAATCTTAGAAACTAAAGGGTTTGTATATGGTTTGACTGTCCGTGCTCGTGGTCTTGGTGGAGATATTGGTGCAGGACTTAAAGGTCTTATTGGTGGAGAGATTAAACAGTATGTTAAAATGATGGAAGAGTCAAGGGATGAATCTATTAATAGATGTATTGGCCATGCAAAAGACATAGGGGCTAATGCTATTATTTCTTTAAGACTTGATTCAGATTCAATTTCTGCTAATATGCAAGAAGTTTTAGCATATGGTACTGCAGTTGTTGTTAAAAAATTAGATTGATTTAATTTTTAATTAAATTTATTAATTATATTTTAATTTAAAATTTGATTTTGCTTATTGAATTTATTAAATTCAATACAATTTTATTTTTAATTTTAAAATTAGTTGTTTTAGAAGTTTATATTTTAAATAAGTTTTAATAAGTTTTTTTTTAATGTTTTTATGATTTTCTTAAAATTTAATTTAATATAAATCTTTTATATTTTTATAAACTCACTATTTTTAATTATTAATAATACTTTATTAATTTGATTATATTTTTAGGTATACTAATTTTAAAAATTATTAATATTATATAATAGATATTTACATAAACAAATGTATACTATTATTTTAATTTTAATTATTTTTTGGTGTTGATATTATTTTTGAAGATAATTTAAATTATAAAGGATTAAGTATTCCTCGTGGAATTTTAGGTTATGCTCCTATGACTTGTGAAGGTTATTTTGGTCATAGAACTAGGTTATATGAGATAGATTTGTATAATAAACCTGATGCTATTTCTAAAATTATTAATAAATCATTTGATGAAGGTATTCATAGTATGAATATCCCAAATAATCAATTTATTCTTGATGGTTTAGATATTGCTAAAAAAGAAGGAGCTGAAATGGAAATTATTGCTACTATTGGCCATACTAAAATTAATTATTTAATGCCTGATATGGAAAGAGCACGTCAAGAAGCAGATTGTTTAGGAGATATTGGGACTTTTTCTAAATATGATTCTCAGATTATGTTAATTGATGACTTTTTAGTTGATGCATATGATTGGGATTATACTTCCTCTATACTTGAAGAAATTAAAGATTCTGGTGCATTAGCAGGTATTATTACTTCACGTCCATTTGAAACTAGCCGTCAACTTGCAGAAGGAAAATTAGATTCTAATTTATATGATTTTTATATGCTTCCAATTAATAAAATAGGATATACTATGGATGTAGACTTTTTTATGGATGAAGAACAAAAAGAAATGTCAAATTTATTAAATAAAATTAATAAAAAAATTATTGTTTCAAGAATATTAGCATGTGGTATTCAGAGTCCTAAAGAAGCTTTTACTTTCCTTAAAACACTTGATTATGTTGATATGGTAGCTGTAAGTGTTGCATCAGAACGTGAGGCTGAACAAACTTTTAGTACATTTAGAGAAATTTAATTTTTATATTATTTTAATTCTAAACTTATGAATTTAAAAAGTAGTAAATTTTATATTGTTTTTTATTAAAAAAAGTTTATATTTGCTTAATAAGCTTTGTATTAAAAATAGTATATTAAAGAAGAACTATTCATTAGCTCTTTCTTTAACTAATTTTATAAATTTAGCTGAATCATCAGCTTCTTTTAATTCCCATGATTTAATTACAGGAATTCCTTCAATTGATTCTTTAAATTTATCGTTTTTAATAATGAAGAAAGGATTTGCTGAAGTAATTAATGATAAATCTTTAAGAGGAACTGCCATCCTTTTAAGAGTTTTAATATCTCTATTTTTTTCTAAATCAGTAATTAGAGGACTTTCTTTATTTTTTTTATCAGTATTTGGTTTTGCAAGTGCATCAAATGGTGATTTTTTTGTAGAAACTACTCCAAATCCTAATTTAGCAAGATCATTATTATCATTGGTTTCTATATCTTCATTATTTTGGTAAGGTTCTAATAAATCAATATCAAATGTGATTTTAGTATTTAAAACTTCTTCTAGCATCATTGCAGTTTCAATGTTTGCTTTAACTTTTCCATTTTCGTAGTTGTATATGGTTTCACGAGATACATGAGCTAAATTTGCAAGATCTTTTAATGATAGGGAATATTTATCTCTACATTCTTTTAATACATCTCCATTAATATTAACAAAGTATCCTCCACGATCAGCTAAAACTTCTGGGAACTCATTATTAATAATCATATTTTTAAATGTATTAATACTTACTGCAGGAATACCATGTCTTTCATATACAACATCTTCTTCTAATAGATGGTTTCTTGTTTTAAGTCCTACAAGTATTGGGCTTGCTAAAAAGACATTAGATATTTTCCTAATTTCTTCTACATGTGATTCATTAACACTATCAATATTAACAAGTGCTTTCATCAATAATAATATAAGTTGTCTACGAGCTAACATATCAAAACAACTTTGATTATAAATATTTGAGGTTTGAAAACCTTCTGTTGTTAATATTTTATTAATTTCTTGAATCAATTGCTTCCTATTTGTTACCATAGGAAACCACCTCATGATTTTTTTATTATTTTATTATAGTATTATTTATGTTATTTATACTTAAAAGGATTTATTATTTTTTTCTTATTTATTCAAATTTTTTATTAAATAATATATGCTTAATTAATTTTTTTTATTATTTTTCAATTTTTATATAATATTTTTATCTTATTTTTGTATTTTTATAGTTTATTTAAGTTCTTATAATTTTATTAAGTATTATTACTATATATTTAATGGTATAAATTTAGGATGTGTTATTATAAGTTATATTTATGTGGGAATTGATGATACTGATTCTCCTGATGGTATGTGTACTACATATCTTTGTAATGTTTTATTAAAGAAACTTAAATCTGAAGGTTATATAATTGATGGATTTCCTAGATTAATTAGATTAAATCCTTTTGCACCACATAAAACACGTGGAAATGGTGGAGTTTCTTTTAAACTTCCTAAAGAACAATTTAAAACTAAAAGTTTAGATGTTTTAAAGAAAATTATTTTAGATGAAGTTGAAGAACTTGCAATGTTTGATTGTGATAATACTAATCCAGGAGTCGTTTTTTATGATGGTGAAATAACTGAAGAAATGGAAAATTATGCATACAGAACACTTCATGAAATTATTTCCATTAAAGAAGCAGAAGATTTTGCAAATCATATTGGTGCAGAGATACATAAATTTAAGAAAGGTAGAGGAATTATTGGATCTCTTGCAGCAATGAGTTGTAAACTTACTGATTATACATATGAACTTTTGGCATATAGGACTCCTGAAAATAGAGGAACTAAACGTCATATTGATTATGATTCTGTTGTACGTATGGATAGGGAAACTGATACATTTGAAAATATTGATGGTAAATATATGGCTATAGAACCAAATACTCCATGTCCAGTATTATATGGTATTCGTGCAAATGATTATCATAGTTTAGAAAAAGCTCGTGAGATTGTAAAATTAGGTGAACCTGTTGAATCTTATTGTATATTTTTAACAAATCAACATACAGATATGCATTTAGCAAGAGCAGAAAATATTGCTAATATGAAACAATATAGTTCATATATAGTTGATGGTATTGTTAAAGATAAACCATACACTATTGAAGGAGGTCATTTATTCTTTACACTAATGGATGATTCTGGTGAAATTGAAGCAGCAGCTTATGAACCAACTAAAAATTTTAGAAAAATTGTTGCTAAACTTAGACCTGGAGATAAAATACGTTTATATGGTGGTATTGGTAAAGAAAACACTTATAATATTGAAAAATTTAAGGTTTTAAAATTAAATGATGTAATTTATAAAAATCCAGTATGTCCTAAATGTAATAAAACAATGACTTCTGCTGGTAAAAATAAAGGATTTAAATGTAAACATTGTGATTATAAAATAAGAAATTCAAATAAAATACCACATAAAATTAAACGTAGCCTTGAAAATGGTAAGTTTTATGAAACTCCTGTTTCAGCACGTAGACATCTTGCAAAACCTCTTGTTAGAATGAATTTAGAGTAGTTTTAATATTTTTTTATTTTTTTAATATCTTTTTAGGGATTAAAAAAATAAATCGCTTTTTATATTTTTTATTTTAATTTTTCTTAATTTGCTTTTTAGGAACATTTTTTTTTCACTTTCTGTTTTTTTATTTTATTTTATTTTTTAAAAATTTTTTAGGTATTTTATTTTCTATTTAAATTATTTTTAGTTTTTTATATTTTATTCTAATATTTTTTAGGGGCCTGAATTTTTGACTTGTTTTTGAGCCCTCATTTTTCTTATTTTTATATTTTTAATTATTGTATATTCTTGTTTTGTAATAATACAATTGTAAAATTAGTAATTTAATAAAAAAAGGTCGTTTAAACCAATAAATTTAAATAATAAGTGCAACAAATATATATTTGACGATTAAAATGTTGCATAACTTAAATTTTGATAAAAACGACCCAAATTATATTATGTTGGACAAAATATTTAAAATTATTGGTTCTAGAAAATCAAAACAAATATTTTCATCTAATGGTTTTAAAAAC
>NZ_JHWX01000023.1 GCF_000621965.1 Methanobrevibacter wolinii SH | reverse complement strand
TTATAAAAAGATAAATATGTTTATTTCAAAAAAGAAGAAAAAAGAAAATAAATTTATAAAAAGATAAATATGTTTATTTCAAAAAAGAAGAAAAAGAAAATAAATTTATAAAAAGATAAAATAAAAATATAAACTAACGAAGGTTGAAAGCAATTAGTTTAGTCCTACACATATCTTCTACAGCATATTTAACTCCTTCTTTACCTACACCACTTAATTTAAATCCACCAAAAGGCATATTATCTGTTCTAAAAGTAGATTGCTTATTAACAAAAACTGAACCTGCTTCAATTTCTTGAGTACATTTAAGTGCATTCCTAATATTTTCAGTATAAACACCTGCTTGAAGACCATAACGAGTATTATTTGCTACAGAAATTGCTTCATCAACACCATCAACACTAATAATTGGTGCAATAGGACCAAATGTTTCATTTTTCACAAGATCCATTTCTGGTTTAACATCACTAATAACAGTAGGCCAATAAAAATTATCCTTAATTTTAGCACCAAACTCAATATTTGCACCGTTGTCAATAGCATTATTAACTGATTCTTCAACCATTTTAACAGCAGTATTATTTATAAGAGGTCCAATATCAGTACTTTTATCCATTGGATTTCCAATTTTTAGTTTTTTAGTTGATTTTACTAATTTATCAGTGAATTCATCAATAACCTTTTTATCAACAATGACTCTTTTTACACCCATACAAACTTGACCTGAAAAAAGATATGCTCCATTTACAACACCTTTTACTGCTTTATCAATATCAGCATCATCAAGTACAATTACAGGATCATTACCTCCAAGTTCAAGAGTTAATTTTTTCATTCCAGAATTATTAGCTATATTAAGACCAGTAGGAACACTTCCAGTAAAAGATATTTTATCAACATTTTCAGCTGTTACTAATGCGTCTCCAATTTCTTCACCAAGTCCTGTAATAGAATTAACAACACCATCAGGAAAATGACGAGCAATAATTTCAGCAAGCATAAGTCCAGATAATGGAGCTTCTTTAGATGGTTTTAAAATTACTGTATTTTTAGCAGCAATTGCAGGTCCTAATTTATGAATTGCAAGATTAACAGGATAATTAAAAGGAGTAATTGCTGCAACTACACCTAAAGGGGTTTTTTCTGTAAAAGCATAAAAACCTTTACCTCCAAGTCCTGCATCTAAAGGTACAGATTCACCATAAATACGTTTTGCTTCTTCTGCAGCAAATCTAAGAGTTTCTACACTACGATTCATTTCACCAATAGAACCAGTAATAGGTTTTCCAGTTTCTTTAGTTATAATTTTAGCTAATTTATTACTGTTTTCTTTTAAATCATCATATGCATCAAAAAGTAAATTAGAAACTTTTCTTGATGAAAATTCCATTATTTTACTTTTAGCATTATTTGCTGCAATAATAACATCATTAACATCATTTTTATCTGCAATAGGTATTGTATCAATAATACTGTTATCATAAGGATTTATAACATCCATTGTTTCATTCTTTGATACATGTTTACCATTAATTAAAATATCCATATTAATACCTCTAAAATTAGAATATGAATTTTTAAAATAAATTAAAAAATAAAAATCAATAATAAGTATATTACTTATAATTAAATTTTAAAGCAATTAAAATACTCATTATATCAAATTATATCTAGAAAATAAAAACTATTCAAAAAATTCATAAATCTATAATTAATTATTAGTCTAAATTTTAATTCAATTAAATATTTTGGATTAATAAATTATCTTAATTAAAAACGTAAATATCATTCTAAAATAAAAATTAATATTTTAAGATTTTAAAACATATTAAATTTAAAAAATACTCTTAAATTCAAATTTGAACTATGAATACTATTTATATTATTAAAAATAGTTTTTAATAGATTAAATATTATAAGAATATAAAACATGCCTTTTTCATTAAACATAAATCTACTTAAAAAAAATAAGCAAATTAAAAATTTATACAAATTTATTAAATTTATCAGATAAATGATTTATAGAATTGTTAAAATCATAAAGTTCTTTAGAATTAACATTACTAGGTATATCATTTATATATTTTTTATAAAAGTCTAAAAAAGCAATCAAAATAATCAAAATACCACCAATTAATAATATAAGTTCTGCAGAAGATTGGGCATTTTCTTCAATAAAAATCTTATTAAACATGATAAAACAACCTCTAAAAAATACGAATATAATAAAATATTATTTTAAATAGTGAATAAACCAATGGCTAAATGAGAGATTAGATAAAAAATTAAATATGCAAATATAACAAGAAAAAATGAATAATAAAAACCTTTTTTAATATCACCATAGATTATTAAACTTATAATAAAACCAACTAAAAAAGAATGAATTATAATATAAGAACTACTAACCATAGGTACAACAGAAAGTATAGAACTAGCTTTTCCTAAAGAATCCATAAAATTAGAATAAATACAAATCATACCCATAGCAAAAGGAGTAGCAATAACTGCAGAAATAATCAAAAACATTATTGCCATCATAACTGAGGATTTTCTTTCTTTATATAAAATATCCATACTTCTTAAATCATAAGATAAATCATCAAGAACACTAGCAATACTTCCACCACTTTTTCTACCATCTAATATAATTTTAAATGAGCGTTCTAAATTTTTAGAATTTAATCTAATAGCTAATTTCATCCAAGCATCATCAAAATTAGCACCTAATTTAATTTCATAAACAGTTCTTTTAATCTCATTATATAATGGTCCAGAACCATAATTAGACATATATTCCATAGAATTCTCAAAACTTAAACCTACACGAAGCATAGATCCTAATTGTTTTAAAAAATCAGGAGCAGATTCTTCAATTTCTTTTCTTCTTAATTCAATTTTATAATTTAAATATGTATAAAAAATAATAAATGGAGATAGAAATAGGATTAAAATAATTAAAAAATCAATATTAAATAAATAAAAGAAAATAAACAAAATTATAAATAAAAAGACAGAAATTAAAGTAAAAATAGCTAAAACATCACAAGAATATATATTAATTCCAGCTTTAAGTAAAAAATTTTGAAATCTTAAAATATATTTCCATGGGATTTTTTCATTATATATTTTAGATATTTTACTTAATAAGTTAATAAACTTCATAAATAATATAGAAAATAAGATATTATTTAAATTCTAATTAATTAACTTAAAAAAAATAAAATAGATTATAAAAATTTAATAGAATTAAAAATCATTAGCAAGTAAAAAATTTAATAAATAGCTAAAAAATAAAAAAATAAAAAAATATTTAAACAATAATCTGTGGTAAATCACCAATTATATGAGCACTATCCTTATCTACAATAACAGTATCTTCAATTCTTACACCAAAATCTCCTTCTAAATAAATACCAGGTTCTACTGTAACAAACATGTTTCTTTCTAATAAAGTATCATTTCTATAAGAGACATTTGGTTCCTCATGAATATCTAAACCAAGACTATGACCAGTACTATGAATATAATTATCACCATAACCATATTCTGTAATAATATCCCTTGCAACTTTATCTACATCAGATGCTTTCATACCTGCATGAATTGCTTTGATTGTTTTATCATGAGCTTCAAGAACAATATCAAAAATTTCTTGTTGTTTATCACTGAAAACAATTGTTCTAGTATTATCAGAACAATACCCTTTATATTTAGCTCCCCAATCAATTAATATAGGTGCTTCTAATTCTTTATGTTGAGGAATAGAATGAGGTAAACTTGAATTACTACCACTTGCAACAATAGTATCAAATGATTCTGATTCTGCACCATATTCTCTCATCAATCTACCTAGTTCATATGAAACTTCCCATTCACTTTTACCTGCATCATATTTACGTAGAACATCAAGATCTTTAAATGCTTTTTGAGCAATCTTAGTAGCTTCCTGAATTTTAACAATTTCATCATAAGATTTTATCATCCTTTCATTTTCAATAATATTATCAATAGTTAAATCACATTTACCATCAAAATCTTTTGAAAATTTTTGATATAAACTAATAGGAAGTGATGATTCAATTGCAAGTTTAGTTTTACCTTCTTTTTCCAAATCATCATTTAAACTAGACATAGATTCAAATTTTCTAACTTCAATTTGAGAATTAAGTTTAGCATTTTCATAGTCAAGTTCTGTTGCATATACCACAGGATTTTCACTTAAAACTAAAAATGCAAAGCTTTGAGGATTATAATTAGAAACATATTTAATATTATTTACATTAGTTAATAATAAACCATCATAATCTGCTTCTTGAGTTTTTTTAATTAAATGTGATAAATGAATAGAACTTGGACTTTCATATTTTGACATTAATATCCCCTTAAGATATATTATATAATATTTATTATATCATAGATACTTATTAAATTTTTACCTATTTTACTTAAAAAAGATAATATGAATAATAGTTATAAAATTATTGATAAAAAAGTAATTAAATTAAAATATAATTAAATTAAAATTAAATTAAGATTTAAAATTAAAAAACCATTAAAGAAACAAAAAATAAGATTCCAATAAAACAAAACCAAAAATAAGAAAAACAATAAAACAAAATTTCAATAAAATTATTAAAAAATATAAAAATAATAAAAATTTCCTAAATTTAGTAAAACATATATAAGTAAAAGAAGAAATATATTCTTTATGTTTAAAATTACAGGAAACGAAATAAGAGACCTCATAATCTCATTAATAGTAATTTCATTAGGTTTCAGTATACTTTATTGTAATCATAATTATAATTCAATATTTGGTATATTCCCAATGGTACTTATTGGTGTAGGATTAGGTTTCATATTACATGAGTTAGCACATAAATTTGCTGCACTACATTATGGATATTGGGCAGAGTTTAAACTTTCACCAACAGGATTAATAGTATCTCTTATTACTTCCTTTTTTGGATTCATATTTGCTGCTCCTGGTGCAGTATATATCTATGGATATAATATGACTGATAAAGAAAATGGTATTATATCAATTGTTGGACCAATTACAAATATTATTCTTGCATTAATATTCTTAGCAATATTACTTAATTTAAAATCATTTTTATTAGTAGGTTCAGCAGGATATATAATCGTAGGTATAGTATCTTATTTAGGATTCTCAGTAAATGCATTTTTAGCATTATTTAATTTATTACCAATTAGTGTTTTAGATGGAACAAAAGTATTTAACTGGAATCCAATAATATGGTTAATTACAATTCTTTTTTCAGGAATTCTAGTATATATTTCATATACTGGTGGACTAAACATGTTAATGTAAAAACTGATTTAAAAAAATTATTTCAAAATGAAATAATTTACTTTTTTTAATTTTAAAACTTATAAAAAACTAATTTTTATAAAAATAATATTCTTGTTGAAATCCTTATACTTTTTAGAATTAACTTTCTTAAATATAGTTTCAAAATAGTAAATTTCTATAAACAAAACCACAAACTAAAAACCCTAAAAAACCAAATAAAACCAAAAAAAAACTCCAAAATAAAAACCAAACAAAAGAAACTAAAACCCTAAAATAAAAAGCCAATAAAAAATAAAGGAAAACAAACTAAGATAATTAAAAATCAAAAAATTAAATAAAATTTTATTAAAATAATTCTAAAAATAAAATATATACTAATAAATTAATAAATAGAATTATACATAATATCAAAATAATGTAAAATTATGGTGATTAATTAATGTTTTCAGATATTCAACTTAAATATTTTGAAGGTGGTCATAGAATTTGTCAACCTTCTGAAACAATAAAACACAATGAAGACAAACTAAGAACCGCAGGTATAACACGTATAACAAATATTACAGATCTTGATAGAATAGGAATTCCTGTATTTTCTGCAATAAGACCAAGTGCTCAAGGAGGAAGTGTAAGTGTTTATGCAGGAAAAGGTGCAAAAAATGAACAAGCAGAAGCTTCTGCAATAATGGAAGGTTTTGAAAGATATTCTGCTGAAATGAAAGAAGAAGATTATGACAAAATCATAGTAAGTTCTATTGAAGATATGGATAAAGATTATATAGATCCAAGAACTTTATATCTTCCTAAAGATATGGATGAAAATAAACTTAATAATCTTAAATTAGAATGGTATCCAGCAGTAGATATTATAAGTGAAAAAGAATATTATGTTCCAGCAAATGCAGTATTTCATCCTTACATACCACATAATAAAGAAGCAACTGCAATATTTAAAGGAAATACAAATGGTCTTGCATCAGGAAACATTATTGAAGAAGCAGTTCTCCATGGAATATTTGAAGTTATTGAAAGAGATGCATGGAGCATATTTGAATTGACACATAAAAATGGAAAAGAAATAGATATCAATACAATAGAAAATCCAATTGTCTTAGATCTTCTTAATAAATTTAATTCTGAATCAATTAACATTAAATTAATAGATATCACAAATGATATTGGAGTACCAACAGTTACTGCATCAAGTGATGACAATATACTAAAAGACCCTGCATTATTATGTTTAGGTGTAGGAACACATCTTGATCCTAATATTGCAATTATTAGAGCTCTTACAGAAGTTGCACAAAGTAGAGCTACCCAAATTCATGGAACTAGAGAAGATACTACTAGAGCAAATTTCATGAGAAAAGCTGGTTATGAACGTATGAAAAGAATTAACCGCCAATATTTTGAAGAGGAAGAAGATAAAAAAAGTATTGATGATATGAACCATTTAGGCACAACTTCAATTAAAAAAGATATAGAACAATGTAAGAAACATCTCCAAAATGCAGGATTTAATAAAATATTATATACTGATTTAACAAGAGAAGAAATAGGAGTTAGTGCAAGTCGTGTAATAATACCTGGTGCAGAAGTTTATACTATAGATCCAGATAGACTTGGAAAAAGATATTTAAATTTTTTAAGAAAATCCAATAATGAATAAATATTATTAAAACAATTTTAGATAGAAATATTAATAAAAATTAAAGGCATTTTATAAAATATCATTACTAAAATCAAGAAATAAGATAATATTTTATTTTAAAATTAAAAATAAACAATTTTTATAAAATAAAATTTTTAAAAAAATGAAAATATTAATAAACATTAAATTTATATAATTACTTTAAAATTAAAAATAAAGAATTTTTATAAAATAAATCTTCAATAAAGTTAAAAATACTAATTCACAAGGGATAAAAAATGAGTAATAAAAAAATAGTTATTTTTACTGGCTTATCATTAAGTTTTGATGAAGCTAAAAAAATATTAGATGCAGATTATCGTCCACCAATTAAAAGAGGAGATATTATAAAAATGGTGGATGATAATAACTTACCAGATATTATTGGAATAATAGATGGACAATTCCAAAATACTCCTGCAGTTGCTCATAAAGAAATTATAGCTGCTATGAATAAAGGAGTTACAGTAGTAGGTGGCTCTAGTATGGGTGCATTACGTGCATCAGAACTTGATGATATGGGAATGATTGGAGTAGGTTATGTATACAAACAATATAGAAAAGGAAATATTAAATCTGATGATGATGTTGCAGTAATTCTTGATCCTGAAACTTATGAACCATTATCTGAAGCTTATGTAAATATTGAGTATAAATTAAATGGTGCAGTAAAAGAAAATATTATAACAGAAAAAGAAAAAGAAGAATTTCTTAAAACTACACGATCTATTTATTATCCTCATAGAACTTATCCAAGAATATTTAAAGAATGTAATTTAAATGAATATAAAAAAAATAAATTAATTAGATATATTAATCACAGTATTAATATTAAAACTGAAGATGCTAAAGAGGTTTTAAGATATATTAAAAAAATCACAGATAACTAAATAGCTAAAATTACAATATTTAAACAACACACATTAAAAAATCAGAGAAAAAATAACTAAAATTACACTATTTAAACAAAATTAATAAAAACCACAAAAGATTAAAAAATAGCTAAAAACACGAAATAAAATATATAAGGTAATATTATGGAATATACTGAAAAAATAGAAAATATTGAAAAAATATTAAAAGATAAAAATATAGGCATATGTTTTTCTGGAGGAGCAGATAGTTCATTAATAGCAGATATTGCAAGAAAAGTAAGTAATAAGGCAATATTAATAACATTTGATAATGGAGTATTACCTCGTGATTTTATAAAAGAAACTAAAAAACAAGCTAAAAAGTTTAATCTTGAGCACATTATAGTAAAAGAAGATTTAATGAAAAACAAATCATTCTGTGAAAATAACCATAATCGTTGCTTAATTTGTCGAGAAAATTTATATAGTAAAATTAAAGATCTTGCAAATGAAAAAAATTTAGATTTAGTCGTTGATGGAACTAATATGTCTGATCTTGTAGAAGATAGACCTGGAGTAATAGCAAAATATGAAAATAATATAATAAGTCCCCTTGTAGAATCAGAGATGGAAACAAAAGATGTTTTTAAATATCTTGAAGATAACAATATTGAATATTTAAAATCAACAACATGTCTTGCAACAAGAATTAAACAAAACACAAAATTAACACATAAAAATATTAATCAAATTAATACTGCTGAAAGAATAATTAAAAATATTACAAAAAATGATATTGTTAAAGTTAGAAATATAGATGGAATGGCTCTTATAGAAACAGATAATATTGACAAGTTATTAAATAAAAGAATCATACAACTTATTGAACTTCAGCTTAAAGCTATTAGTTTTAATAAGATAGCCTTGAATATATCTAAACTTGAAAAAAATAACAAAAAATTATTTATCTATAAACCATGTCAAGAAGAAGATAATAAGATAATGTTTGAAAGAGAACTTCCATATAAAATTGATATTGAAAAAACAAAAAAATATTTTGATAAAGAATTTAGTAATGTAAAATATTCAAAAGATATGGGAATTTTAATGTTTAATATAGATACACAAAATATTACAGTATTTAGTACTGGAAAAATTGTTTTACGTAGAATAAATAATAGAGAAGAAGGAGAAGAAATTTTAATGAAATTACTTCCTTTAATAAGAAGAAAAATTTAAAAAAATAGCTTTTATAGTTAATACGAAAGTTATAATAAATTTTAATTAAATATAAAATTTATATTTATTATTTTAATTATAATTAATTAATTGTTCATAATATTTAAAAATTTCAAAATAACTATAAATTTAGTAGATTATTATTCCATTACTTTAATTAATAATTTAAGGATTATACGTTTTATTTTAAATAAATCTACTAAACTATTTTAAAAATTTTAAATATTCCCAATTAATTTAAAAATATCTTAATACATAATATCATACCTTTAAGTAAAAATAATATTTTACATTATTAAAACATTAAGATTCAATAAAATTCCTTTGTTAAAATCCTTTCTAATTTTTAGAATAAAATTTCTTTATTAAAAAACTAAGATTTTAACAGACTTTAAAATCCATTAAATTATTTTACAAACACCTCCCATTATAAAAAAATATATAAATATATTAAATTTTATACAAATACCAATATATTTAAATCATATCTACAACGAATCAATATATTTATAGAATTTAATAAATTAAAGAATATTTTAATCTTTAATTAAATAAAAACTATTTTCCATTAAATCTAAATTTTTTTAGAAATAATAAAAATTTAGGTGTACCTAAATTTCATATATAATGATAGTATTTTCTAATATATAAATATTTAGTTGCAACTAAAAATTTTATTCAATAATATATAAAAAATAGAAAAAATTCATTAAAAAAATATTTAAATTTAAGATAAATTTATTTTGTTTAAAAGCAATCATATTTTAGAAAAAAGTAAAGATTTTTAAGCATTTTATTGATAATTTAGAAATAAATAAATTTTAAAGATTAAACAAAAATAAGTAAAAAAATAAAAATATTATAAAAATTTTTAAATTAAAAGATTAGTTTAAACATAAAACTATTAAAAATTTTTAAATAAGAATAATAATCATGACAAGCACAAAGATTAAATTAATATAATTAATTAAACTAAAAAATTCAATAATTATAAATTTTCACCAACGTATTGACGTTTAGGCTTCTGATTTTTTAACTCCTTTTGACGTTTATCATATACTTCTTGATATTTTTTTAATACAATATCTGGAGTTTTAATAACCCTATTAATATTATTATCAATAGGAACTTTTTCATCAGAAGATTCTTCATTAAGATTTGAAATAGTGAATTCACCATTATCAATACGGAATTTAACATCATCTGCTTCAACATTCAACAGATTTATTGATAAAGTTGTAGCATGATCAAGATCATCATCTGCAATATAATTATAACTAAGATTTAAAGATTTATGTGGCATGAATTCATTAATTGTTCTTTTAATAACAGATTCAAATAAATCTAAAAAACTTTTGACGATATTATCTCCATTTCTTCTATACATAGCTAAAATTGGATTTAAAAGAATATCATTTTCAACATAATAATCATCAATTCTAGCTCTAATTGTAATTTTTAAATTAGACGTGTTAATTATTAAAATAGGTTCATATGACATTTATTTACACCAATATTAGTAAGATTAAAATTTTAAAATATAATAATCTCAACAATTTAAAATTATAAAATATAATCGAAAAATAATAAATTAATTAAATTTTAATAAATTTAATTTATAAAAATTATACAAACTTAAAAAAATAAAAAATATTGAAAATAAAAATTAACTTTAAATAAGAATTATCTAAAATTAACTTTCATTATCAACAAATGCTTGTAATAAATCACTAGCACGAACAAGACCTAAAATTTCACCATCAACATCAGTAACAGGAATTTGTTCAATATTAGCTGATTTCATTTTTTTAGCACAATCAG
This sequence comes from Methanobrevibacter wolinii SH, assembly GCF_000621965.1. Lineage (NCBI taxonomy): Archaea > Methanobacteriati > Methanobacteriota > Methanobacteria > Methanobacteriales > Methanobacteriaceae > Methanobrevibacter > Methanobrevibacter wolinii. The sequence goes on along the minus strand of NZ_JHWX01000023.1, from coordinate 8,274 downwards.
ATACTTTAGTTTTACTATTAGCAGTAGAAACATCACTTGTTGCAACATCACTAACTACTTTATCAGTGAATTTAAGGTGATTTTTCTCAATATAAAGAATTGAAGTACTATCCCAAGACCATTTATCACCTTCAGTACCAACAGTAGAACTATGTTCAGTTCTTTCAGATATAATTTCACTTTCAGCAATAAAATCTGTTTCAGTTAAGATTCCAGATAATTTACAATCATCATTTAATGCTAAAATTGATTTTAAACCAAAGAATTTCATAGATTCAAAAGCAACATTTAAAGGAGTTTTATCCCATGTAGTTGGAACATTAGTAATCATATATTTTTCAACAGGAATATTAATATCTAATTTAGCAAGTGCAGAAGTTACAAGATCAAAAGAAGTAATAATACCTACAAGATTATCATCATCATCTACAACAGGTATTCTTCTAACATTATGATCCAACATTCTTTTTGCAACAGTTGTAACTTCTTCATTAGGTTTTGCAGTTACTAAATTTCTACTCATTAAAAGAGCAATTTGTTCTTCATCAGGATTATTAATTAAATCTGACCTAGTTAAGATACCAACTACTTTTTTAGTATCCCCTTTTGTAACAGGTACAACAGATACATTTTCTTTTTTCATCAAATCCAAAGCTTTATGTCTATTTCCAGGTACTGATACGTACACAACATTTTTAGACACCAATCTTTTAATTATCATAATTACACCCTCATAAATTTTATAAATAAATTATTAAATATTTTATAAGTTTTTAAAAGAAGAAAAAATTAATTAAAAATTAAAAAAAGATAATAATATAAAATTACTATTAAATATTAAATTTAATTTACAACAAGAACTGAGCATTTAGCTGATTTAACAACTTTTGAAGCTACACTACCCATTAAGAATCTATCAAAACTACTTTTACCTGAACTACCAATTACAATTAAATCAATATTTTCATCTTCAGCAACATCAAGAATAACTGGAGCAGGAGATCCTTCTTTTACTATAGGAGTAAGTTTTATATTACTATCATATTCGTTTTTAATTTCTTCTATTTTATCAATATTTGATTTACTTTCTTTTTTAAGCATTTGATTTACTTCATATATAGTGTCATCAGATGGAAGACCAATAGAAAAACCATTTTCAATTACACTTAAAGTAATGACTTCAGCACCTGATTTTTCTGCTAAAAAGAATGCATGTTTAGCAGCGTTTTCAGAATATTTTGAACCATCAGTAGGTAATAATATTTTTTTATACATAACAACATCTCCCATAAAACTTACAAAATATAATTAAAGATTTTTTAAATATATATTAAAACTTACTTGAAAAAAATCTTAATTAAATATTATATTTTTGTTTATTAATATAATCTATGTGTATATTTTTATTCATTATATGTAATATGTTTTGTGTATTACAACGATTGATTATACTAAGATAAGGATTTTTTGAAAGTTGATAAGAAACCATTAATTGTGCATCAGAACCTTTTTCAATTATAGATTTACCTAAAATAGAATATAAATTATGATTTAAATTTTTTAATTTATATGGATTTACTGTAACCATTTCAAAGAATAATTTAGGATTAAAATATTTTCTATAATATGCTCTTGATAATTTTAGAGAAAATTCTAAATCTCTTAAAATATTTGGACTATTTAACATTATATTATCTGAACCTATAAATGGAATAATATCTCCAGAAATTATTTTATCAATTGGAGGAATACCTACATTTAAAGTAGCATTGGCACGAGGACATAAAACAACATTAGTATTTGTTTTATTAAGCTCAGAAATATCTTCTTCTGTTGCATTAGTACAATGGACTAATTGATCAAAACCTGCATTAATACCTCTTTTAACTTCAGTAAATCCTGTTTTATTAATAGAATTAACTTGACAATCATAAGATTCTGCAGTATGAATTGAAGATATCTTACCTAATTTTTTACATTCTTTAGTTATAAGTTCTGCAACTTCAGTAGAAATTTCACCAAATCCACTTAAACCAACACCATCAGCAAATTTTAATAATTTTCTTAAATTCCTTCTTACCATATTTAAATCAGGATCATCACCATAAAAACTATTATCCCTACCTAAAATAATTGGATTTATTGGGATATCAGAAGATGCTTTTCTTAAGAGTTTAACCCCTTCAATCCCACCTTCTCTATAATCTATAAAATGACTTGTACCTGAATGTAACATATCCCACATAGATTTTTTCATAGAATAAATAATTTCTTCATCACTAGCATTTTCTAAAGCTTTATGTTTAATTCCATTAGGTGGTTTAACCATTTCATCTAAACTTAAACCATCACCTTCATCTTTAATTATAGAATCTCCAATATGAACATGTGCATTAAGAAAACTAGGAGAAACAATACAATTAGTACAATCAATAATTTTTCCTTCCATAATATTTGGAGCAATATCAATTATTTTACCATTATCAATTACAATATTTTCTTTAGATGGACTAAGATTAGAACCTTTTAGAATTAAAGCATTAGCTATAGTTAACATGATATAAAATATATAAAAAGATATTAATAAACTTTTAAAAAGATAAAATTAAGGTATAAAATAAATAAAATAGAAATAAAAACAATAAATAAAGAAACAAAAAAATAAAACAATAAAAAAACATTAAAAAATAGAAAATATCAAAATTTAAAAAAATATACAAGTAAAAAATCAATTAATAAATAAAACTTTTATAAATTAAATTTATTAAAATCCTCATAATTTTTTAAATAAACCTTTTTAAATTTGATTTTTAAATAAAATTAGATTTATAATCTTGTATTTTTTTAAGTTTTTTAAAATAAGAAAAATTTAAGAATTAAAATATTATTTTAAAAGAATTATGATTTTTTAATATGTTCAATTTCATAAAAATCATAGGTTCCCCTAAGATAATTATAATATTGGATTAAATTTTCATATATTTTATTAAATCCAATAAATGCATTTATTAATTTTCTTTGATTTAATTTTTCAAATGAATAAGTTTTAGAACATACCCAATGGAATCTATAAACATCATAATTTTTTGATAGTCTTTTAATTTTTATAGTTTCTGGTTCTGAGATATTTTTAAATTCACAATCAACATTATCCCTTTTAAGTGTATCAATTAATGCTTGACTAATTTTATTACTTTCATTTGCATTATTAATTCTATCAATATCTTGAGATATGTAAAATTTAATATTTTTTTCATTACATTCAAATGTAATACCTAAAATTAATCCATTTTTATAGAAGATACTTGAAGATAATTGATTAAGATCTTCTGATAAGTGAGGTGTCATTGCATATTCATCATTTGATTTATCAATAGATAATCTTAAATCTTCTGGAATATCATTAAAGATATAAGTTAATACTTCATTTAAATCATATTTCATATAAGTTATTAATTCATATGCTAATTTAGATTCAAAGAACTTATCTTTTTCAATAGGATATAGTTTAAATATTCTTTCAATATCTTCCATTAAATTAATATTAGTAATATTTGTATAATCATATAATAAATCAGTGTATATATTCAATAAGTTATCTAATTCATCAATTAGTGTTTCTTCTTTAATATTACTCATAATATTATGGAATTTAGATATTATATATACTTCAGTAATGTCATCCCAACATGATGTACCATAATAATTACTTAACTTTGTATAAGAATGTGGAACCTCTTCAATATCATCTGCAAGTAATCTTACTATGTCATCACCTACAAATTTTGTTGTATCTTTAAATTTAGTCCAATCATGACCAATATATGTTAAAAAACCATTTGATTGAGGATCTATTTTCATTTTAACATAAAAATTAATATTGAATATTCTTTTGCTGAATATTTCAATTTCTGGTTTTTCATCATGTATTATTAAAATATTTGTTTCAGGAAATATTTTTTTAATTTCACTTTTAATGATTAAACATAGTTCTGATATAATTTCACTAACTTTTACTGTTTCATTATTATTTTGTAAAATATCTATTATTCCATTAATACAATCCATTATCATTTATTTTTCCTCGTTTAATCATTATTAAAAAATTTTAAAGTTTAAATATTTTATATTTTATTAAAAAAATAAGTTTTAAATAGTATTTATAATATTTATAATATTTATAACATTATTTAAGTTATAATTTTAACTTATTTAAATTTTTACTATATTGAATTTAATATTAGTTTTTTTTAAAAATTCTTAATTTATTAAATAAATAAATTTTTTAATTTAAAAATAACCGTATATTTAGAAAATTAGATTTTTAAATAAAATATTCTTTAGAAATATTTAATGAAAATAAATTTTATTACTATTAGAATCATTTTAAATGATTTTCTTAAATTTAAATTTTAAGTATAAATAATATATATTATTGAAGATAATAGTGTTTAACAGATTTTTGATGTCTTCGAGTTTTGCAGTGAGGTAATTGAATTATTGTAGATAATAGTGTTTAACAGATTCTAGTTTCTTATTTATATTATTGTAAATAATAGTTTTCAATAGATTCTAATTTTTCTAAAATTTATTAAAGTTTTAGTAGTGTTGTTTTTTATTTAATTATACTCATCAACATTTATACCACAAAATGGACATAATTTTGTATTATCCTCTAATTTATTACCACATTTTGGACAATATTTTGGTATTTTAAGTTTTTTAGATTTTGGTTTTTTATTATTTAATTCTTCTTTAATTTTTTCTAATTTTATTAAAGAATTTTTATCCCAATTATTTTCCATAAGTGTTTTTTTAGCAAAATAAGCTTCAGTCATTGTATCATATTGTCCAAAGTTTTCTTCACCTTTTATTACTATGAATTTATTTGTTTTATGGTTAAATTCAATTTTCCCTTCAATCTTAGATTTATCAATGATATTTTTAATTTTTCCTCTAGGTCTTCTTTCAGGAAATGGAGGTAATTCTTCATTTTCATACTTATTTTCTAGATCACATTCTACAAGTAAATCATAATCAAAATTACAATAAACTAAACAATCTCTTTCATATAATGCATCACTTAATTTACTGAATTCGCCATAATCTTTATTATTATGTTTTATTCGATAATGATTTCCTACACGAACTATAAACCTGTAAAAATATCGAATATTTTTAGTATTTATTAGAACACCTTCTTAAATCTGAGATTATTAAATATTCAATTTTAGTTATATATAATTTATCTTGAATTTTCTAATTAATATTTTTCATTTTTTTATTATTGAAATTTTTTTATTATAAAATTTATTTCTAATTTAAAAAAAAACTTAAAAAATACAAGATAAACTTAACTTTTATTTAAAAACTAAAACTAAATTAATTAAATAAACATAATAAAATAAATTTTAACTCATTTTAAAAATAAACTTTAACTTATTTTAAAATATATTAAAAATTTATTAAATTAAACATGTTTTAAATAATACAATAAAATTAGAAAATAAGAAAATTAGTTAACATATTTAAATAAAAATGTTTGGTTAAAAGTTAAAAACAAAAATACAATCAATAAATAATCAAAAGGAATCAAAAATAAAGGTAAGATAATAAAAATTTTAACCAAACAAATTTATAAACATAAATAAGTAATAAAGTTAAAAAAATAGAAAAAATACTATTTAAATAGCATTTTCTCCACGTTCACCAGTTCTAATTCTAATAATTTCTTCAACTGGAGAGACAAATATTTTACCGTCTCCAATATCACCAGTTCTACCACCATCACAAATGGCTTTTATAATACTTTCAACATCATCATCAGAAATAACAACTTCAATACGTGTTTTTGGAATTAAATCAATACAATAACTAGAACCTCTATAAGTTTCTTTTGTACCTAATTGTTGACCTCTTCCTTTAACTTCGGTAATTGTCATACCTTTACAACCAACAGTTTCTAAAGATTTTTTAACATCTTCAAGTTTTTGTGGTCTGATAATAGCAATTATTCTTTTCATTTTTATGACCTTCTATATTATTATAATTAATATTATAAATTTTATATAATATAACTTTAAATTAAAAATAAGTTAACTAACAATCTAAATATTATTAATTTAAATCATTAATTATTTACTCTTTTTAATAAAATTAATATTATTAACCACACACTTCTAAAATTAATAAGAAGATCAGGAGTTTTAAAAACTCCTTTTCTTCCTATAATCAAAGAAGATATGTTTTAAATACTACTTGTTTATACCAATCTGTATCCAGATTCTTCATGAAGTTTTTTATCTAATCCTTCAATCTCGGTTTTTTCGTCTACTCTTATACCCATAGTAGCTTTAATAATTCTAGCAAGGACATAACTTACTACGAATGCATAAACCATTGTAGCAACTGCAGCAATAATTTGGATTACAACTTGGTTAGGGTTACCATAGATTAAACCACTAGCACTATTAATTAAAGGACATGCGAAAATACCAGTAGCTATAGCACCCCATAAACCAGACATACCGTGGATACCAAATACATCTAATGCATCGTCGTAACCAAATTTAGGTTTGAGGTAGTATACTGCAAAGTATGAAACACATGCAGCACCAATTCCAATAATAATTGATGCAGGAACATCAACGAAACCAGCTGCAGGAGTAATACCTACTAAACCTGCAACAGCACCAGAAACTGCACCGAGTACAGTTGGTTTTCCTTCTTTAATTTTATCAATTACAACCCATGTAATTAAAGCTGCAGCAGCAGCAATATTTGTTACTAATATAGCGGAAGCAGCAAGACCACCAGCAGTTAAAGCTGATCCACCGTTAAACCCTAACCATCCAAACCAGAGGAAACCTGCTCCTAAAACAGAGTAACCTAAATGGTGAGGTAATAAGGAAGTATCTTTACGAGGTCCGAGAACAAGAGCTAATGCTAATGCAGTTACCCCTGAATCTATATGAACTACGGTACCACCTGCGAAATCAAGTGCACCCATATTCATTAACCAACCTCCTCCCCATACCCAGTGAGCAACAGGGACGTATACAAGAGTAACCCATGCAATAATAAAGACTACCCAAGATGAGGTTTTCATTCTTCCAACAACACCACCAGAAATCAATGCAGCAGTTAAACCACAAAATGTTAATTGGAAGATTACATATAGTACAGTAGGAATTGTACCAGTTAATTGATCAATACCCATTCCATACATGAACAGATTTTGAGGAGCACCAATTAGACCATTTATTGTAGATCCAAATGCAAATTGATAACCGTAACATACCCATATAATACTAGCAACAGAAAATGCTATAAGTGATAGGTACATTGTATTTAAAACATTTTTACTTTTACTTAAACCACCATAATAGAAAGCGATACCAGGAATACTCATAAGAAGTACTAAAACAGTAGCTCCAAGTATCCACGCAGTATCACCTGGATTTAAAACAACCATAATATCTTCTTCTCTATAAATATAAATTTTGATAAATAAAAAAATGCCAACTATATGGTAATAAGAATTCAAATTCTAAATATATTAGAATACAAAAAGAATTTTTAAAAGGGCATTTTAAAATAAAAACTTTTTATTAAGGAAAAGATTTCAAACTAAATTTCTTAAAACAAAATGTATATTTAAAATCTAAATTCTCATTAATCTCCTAAAAAAATTTTCACCAATCCTAAAAATTTTTTACTTATAGTCGGAATACGGAAACCATGTTCCGATATAATAAGATTGTTTTTAGAGTATATAAAGTTTTCGGTAAAAAATGAATAAAAAAGATAAAAATTTTAAAAAAATATGAAATTTATTCATAAAAAATAAATAAAATATAAAAATTAATTAAAATAATCATCTAAAAAATAACAAATAAAGATATATTAAAAAACATTCATGAAAAATAATGAACAATATAAAAAATAGATAAAAATAGAAAAATTAAAAAAATTAAAACAAGAAATAATAAGAGTTAAAATAAAAAATAAAAATTTAAAAATAAATTAATAAATTAATATAAGTTTTCAAATATATAATATGATAAATAAATAAAAATCAATAAAATATATTAAAAATAAAAGATTTATATTAAAAATAAAAATAATTTAAAAAATATATTAAAAAATAAAATAAGAAATTAAATATTAAATTATTATAATTAATATATTAAATTTTAAAATAATTTATTTAATTTATTAAAATACACTTTATTAAAATATTAAATTTTAAAATAATTTATTTAATTTATTAAA
>NZ_JHWX01000022.1 GCF_000621965.1 Methanobrevibacter wolinii SH | reverse complement strand
TGAGGCTTTTAGCGCTGTTCTTGATTATTATGGGACTAATAATCAGTTGCCAAGTTATGTGACTGTTAAGTATAATTCTAAGACAACTACACCTACAAGTTCTGCTACTGTAAGTTCATTTAGTGTTAGTCAGATTGTTAGTGCTGCTAAGACTGTTAGGGCTTATTATGTTGCTAATGGTAAGTTGCCTAGTTCTGTTACTATTGGTTCTGTGAAAGTTAGTTTAGCTCAATTTTTATATTATGAGTCTAGAGCTATCTCACAATTAAATTCTGGTAGTACTGCTAATATTGCGGTTATTAAGTCTTTAAGTGAACCTTCTAGTCCTAATTTAGGAGATTCAATTAATGGTAACTTAACTAAATCTGGATATGTTGATTCTGCTACTAGGACTTATAAGTTTATTTTAAATTATAATCAGGGTCCTAATTATTCAACTACTACACTTGGAAGAGTATCTTATAATAAATTAATAGAAACTTTCGCAAGTATTCTTGTATCTTATGGTAACACTAATAAATTACCAACTAGTATAGTAGTAAATACTAATGAAGTTGTTGAAAATTACACTTACTTTACTGTAGTATCTACTGGTGTAAATGGTACTTATGTTGAAGGTAATAAATTCAGTCTTGCTTTAAAAGATGTTTTAGGTAATGCTGTTAATAATAAAAGTGTTATTGTTAATTTAAACAATCGTGTTTATAATTTAGTAACCGATAATAATGGTATTGTTTATATTGTTATCCCTGTATTAAATAATGGAAATTATAATGTTTCATATTCATATACAGATTCTAATAGTAAATTATCCTCAAATGGATCTACTGTTATTAAAGTTATTAAAAATCTAACTACTATAAGTGGAAAAGATTTAAACACAACTACTAAATCTGGTGCTAAATTTAATGTTACTTTAAAAGATGCATTTGGTAATGCTATTGCTAATCAAAATGTTCAATTTAAATTAAATAATAGTAATATTATTTATAATGCAACTACTAACTCTAATGGTGTTGCAAGTTTGACTATTAATTTAAATTCTGGAGATTATACTATAACTTATAGTTTCATAGCTAACAATAATTATCCAGGATCTAATGGTACTTCTAAAATACATGTAGTTGATGTAGTACCAACTAGTTTAAGTATTAATCAGATTATTGATGCTACTAAAGTTGTAAAAGAATATTATGCTAATAATGGTAAACTTCCAAGTACTGTTACTGTTGGTTCTGTTAAACTTAGTTTAGCTCAGTTCTTGTATTATGAGTCTAGGGCTATTAGTCAATTAAGTTCTGGTAATAATGTTAATATTGTTATTATTAGTTCTTTAGATGAACCATCTTCTCCAAACTTAGGAGATTCAGTTAACGGTAATTTAACTAAGGAAGATTATGTTGATTCTGCTACTAGGACTTATAAGTTTATTTTAAATTATGAACAAGGTCCTAATTATTCAACTACTACACTTGGAAGAGTTTCCTATAATATATTGATAGGTGCTTTTAGTGTAGTTCTTGATTATTATGGAACAAATAATCAGTTACCAAGTTATATTAATATTAAAAATAATATTACAACAACTGTTAATAATTCAAATACTAATACTTCAAACTCTAAATATTTCACTATTGCTCAAATTATTGATGCTGCTAAGGTTGTAAAAGAATATTATGCTACTAATGATAAACTTCCAAGTACTATTAGTATTGGTTCTGTTAAACTTAGTTTAGCACAATTCTTATATTATGAATCTAAAGCTATCTCACAATTAGACTCTGGAAATACTTCTAATATTGCTATTATCGATTCATTAGATGAACCTTCATCTCCAGATACTGGAGACTCAATTAGTGAAAATTTAAACAGAATAGATTATGTTGATTCTGCTACTAGGACTTATAAGTTTATTTTAAATTATGAACAAGGTCCTAATTATTCAACTACTGCTATTGGAAAAGTTTCATATAATGCTTTAATTGAAGCATTTAGTAGAGTTCTTGCATATTATGGAAACAATAATCAGTTACCAAATTATGTTGTAATTGATACTACCGATTCAAATGGTGGAAGTAGTAGTGCAAATACTTCATCTATTACTGCTCTTGCAGTAAGTTTAACTTCTGGTCTTAGTTCAGATTATGATAAGGCTGTTGCTATGTTTAATTGGGTAAGAGATAATGTCGTATATGATTATTATTATAATTCCCAACAAGGTGCAGCTTTAACTTTAACTAAAAGAAGTGGTAATTGTTGTGATCAATCTAACCTTTATGTTGCTATGTGTCGTGCTGTTGGAGTAACTATACGTTATGTTCACGGTTACTGTCACTTTAGTGATGGTTGGTATGGTCATGTTTGGACTGAAGTATATGTAAATGGTCAATGGTATTCTGCAGATTGTATTTCTACAAGAAACACTTTTGGTGTAATTAATAATTGGAATACAGCTACTGCAACAATATATAATAGATATACTACTTTACCATTCTAGAATAAAAGTTAAATATTTAAACAAGTGATTTAAGAGGATTTTTCCTCTTAAATTTTTATTTATTTAATTTTCTATTATTTTTTTTTTTAAAATTTTATTTTTTATTTACTTAATTAATTTTTACTTATTTTTAACTTAGATTATTTTTCTTATTCTGTTTTTAGGTAAACTAAAACTTTTTATATTAGTTTTATTAATATATAAATAATTATTAAATTTTTAATCATATTTTTTTATTAAGGGAGTATTATTATGCCAAAAAAAGAAATAAGTGAAAACATTGAAGAATATTTAGAGACATTATATAAATTTGGATGTGTTTCTGATCATGTTTCCACTACAACTTTATCAAAAAATCTTGGTGTAGCACCAGGTAGTGTTACTCAAATGCTTAAAAAATTAGAAAAATTAGGATATGTTAATTATATTCCATATAAAGGTGCAACTCTCACTCCAAAAGGAAGTAAAATTGCTCAAAAAATTACAAGGAAACATAGGATTCTTGAATTATTTTTAAAAGATGTTTTAGGAATTAAATTTGAAAATTTACATGTTCAAGCTTGTGAAATGGAACATTCTCTTTCTGATGAAGCTGAAAGAGCTATGTGTCTCATGTTAAAAGAACCTGATTTATGTCCTGATGGTAATATAATACCTGCTTGTGATTTCGATTTTAAAAATTGTGAAGAATGTCGTAATTATTCAAAAGATGTAGAAGAAATAGGTTTAAGAGACTCAAATCTTTTATCAATTACTCAAGTTAAAGAAGGTAATTCTGGTATAGTTTCATTTATTCGTGGAAATGTATTAGAACTTGCTAATGTTTTAGAGTTACATATTACTATGGGTTCTAAAATTGGAATTATTACTAAAGATAATTCAAAAGATTATTTAATTATTACTGTAGATGATAAAGAAACTCCAATTAAAAGAGATATTGCAAACAATATCTTTTTAAAGGTACATTAATACTAATAAGATTTTTAGTTTTTAATCTTATTTTTAAAAATAGTAAAAATAATTATTTATAAATTTATAAATAACTATCTTTTTTTAAATATTTTTTAGTTAACTTGTTTTTTGTGGTTTTTGTTATTTTTGTTGTTTTTTTTATTTGTTTTTGTATTTTGCTGTTTTTGTGGTTTTTATTTGTTTTTATAGTTTTTAGTATTTTTCATGGCTTTTTATGAATTTGCTTTCATTGTTGCTATTTCATCATCTCTTTCTTTTAAACGCATAGTGAATATAAAGGCAATTACTCCAAATACTGCAGAAGTTATTAATGCAGCAGTATATCCGAATATTGTATTATTATATGATGCAATTATTCCACCTATAAGTGCTCCACCAATTAATTGTCCAAATGAAGCCATCATATTAATAATTGCTTGACCTACTCCTCTTTCACCATGTCCAGTTTCACACATAATAAGGAATCTCATTGGTGCTCCAATTAGTGTTACCATACCAAGACCTATTAAAATATCTGCAATTAAAAAGAGATAAAAATTTGTAGATAATAATCCAAGCATTACAAGACCTATACTTAATATAAATGTACCAATTACCATCATTATCTTATAACCTAATTTAAATAAAAATTTCCCAAGTATTGGTGCAGCAATTGCATTAGCACCTACAAGTGGAATTAACATTAAACTTGCAAGTTCATTATTATAACCTAATGATATCATTGCAAGTGAAGGTACAAATATTGTTGCAGCATTTATTATTCCTTCACAAATTACAAGGATTGATGCTGTTGATATCTCACTATTTTTAAATAAGTATATTGGAACAATAGATTCACTTGCTCTTTTTTCTACTTTAATGAATATTGGCAATAATATTATAAATAATATTAAATAAGGTAATACTTTTACTGAGAATAAACTGTTAATAAAATTTGCTGAATCTATTTGATTTAATCCATAAGCAAATAATGTACTACATATGATTAGTAAGACTATTCCACTCCAATCTATATCTAAATGATTAGATTGTTCAAATTGAGGTAGTAGGAAATAACATAAAATTAATAATATTATTGCTATTGGTATATTTATTGCAAAACACCAATTCCATCCAAATGGTATAATTGCTGCTCCTACTAATGGTCCAGCAACTGTTGAAAGTCCAAAAGTTGCACCTATTATTCCAAGTGCTGTTCCTCTAGATTCTATTGGGAAATAGTCTCCAATAAATGATCCTGCTACTGGAAATATTCCTCCAGCACCAAATCCCTGTATTATTCTTCCAATAAATATTATTTCCATTGATGGTGCAATTGAAATTATTGCTGAACCTAAACCAAATAATGCTATGTCTATAAGGTATAATTTTCTTTGACCATAAAAATCTGAAAATTTAGCCATAATTGGTGAACCAATCATAAATGCAATAATATATACTGTGTATATCCATGATGATTCTCTTGATGTTACATGAAAAGCATTTTGTATTGGTGAAAGTACAGGTCCAACAATACCCATATCAAGACAACCCATGAATATTCCAATAAGAAATAGTATGAGTATTTTATTTCTTTCTTTTTTATTTAAATTAACTGTCATTTAATTCTTTCCTTTTTTATTTTTAGGAGCTTGTATTCTAATTTTTGAATTATTATATATTCTTTTTAAATTTAAAGTAAATTTATTATATATTAAAATATTTCAACAATCTTGTCATATTAATTTAATTTTATTTTTGTTTTTATTTATAGATTTTTTTTTTAATCTTTTATAATTTAATCTTAAACTTTTTATTTTTAATTAAAAACTAAACTTTTATTTATATAATTAAATAAAAAATATACTATATAATATTTTTTTAAATAGAGTATTTTATTTTTATTTAAAATTTTAATTTTTATGGATTATTGTTTTAGGTAGGATGTTTGTGTTTTATTTAAAATTTTAATTTTTATGGATTATTGTTTTAGGTAGGATGTTTGTGTTTTATTTAAAATTTTAATTTTTATATATTTTTTAATAATTTTTAAGGTGGAAATATGCGTGGAGATTTATATAATGATATTGTAACTGTTCCTATAACTGAGTCTTCTAGAAAACCAATAACTTTAAATGAAAAAAGTCATTTTGGTAAACTTACAGAAACAGCTTTAGAGCTTTCTATTATAGAAGCAACTTATTTAATGGAGAACAATCGTTTAAATATTTATGAGAATGATGTTAAATGTGATTTTGCTTATATAATCTCTTTAATTAAAGAAAAAAATATTTATGGTAAATATTTAGTTTATAGGGACCTTAAAAATAGAGGATATGTAATTAAAACAGGATTTAAATATGGTTCTGATTTTAGGTTATATGAAAGAGGTTTAGCTCCAGGTAAAGGACATTCTAATTATCTTGTTAAAGTTATTTATGAAAAATATGAAATTAATGCATTAAATTTTTCAAGTTATATTAGGGTAGCTCATGGTGTAAATAAAAATCTTTTACTTGCAGTAGTTGATGATGATCAAGATATTACTTATTATAATGTACAGTGGACTAGACCTTAATTTTTAATTTTTAACTTTTTTTTTAAATTGGTCTTGTTGAAATCTAAAAATATTTATTTTAAGATAATTAATCTTGGAGTTTAGAATATTTATTAAGATAATATATTTAAATTTAAATTTTATAAAATAGTTTTTCAACATTCATTTAAATTAATTTTTAGTTAAGTTATTTTATTTATAATTAGTTTCAATAATACTTATATTCTTAAATTAGAAGTATAAGTAGTAGTTTCAATAATATTTATTATATTTGTATTTTTAAATTAGAAGTATAATTAGTTTCAATAATACTTATATTCTTAAATTATAAAGATTATTAAATTATATTAATGAGTTTAATTATTATTAGGTGATTTATTTGTTAGACCCATGGACAGCAGATTCATTTGATTATGATAAAATTATAAAACAATTTGGTATTCAAGATTTTGAAGAGGAACTTAAAAAAATTAAGAATCCACATAGATTAATGAGAAGAGGAATAATTTTTGGTCATAGAGATTTTGGTGAAATAATTAAATTAATAAATTCAAATAAACCATTTGCAGTTGTTACTGGTATGATGCCTTCAGGTCCAATGCATATTGGCCATAAAATGGTTATTGATCAATTAATATGGTATCATAATCAAGGTGCAAAATTATCAATTCCTATTGCAGATTTAGAGGCATATGCTGCACGAGGTATTAGTTTTGAGAAAGGTAAACAATTAGCTATTGATGAATATTTAACAAATTATATTGCATTAGGTCTTGACCTTACATCAGATGATATTAATGTTTATCTTCAATCAAAAAACAGTATATTACATAATTTATCATTTAGAGCATCTCTTAAAGCAAATTTTAATGAAATGAAAGCTATTTATGGTTTTACTCCATCTACAAACTTAGCACATGTTAATTCTCCACTTATTCAAGTGGCTGATATTTTAATGCCTCAAGTTGAAGAAAATGGTGGTCCAATTAATACTCTTGTACCTGTAGGTATAGATCAAGATCCTCATCTTAGACTTACAAGGGATATTACAAATAAACTTAAAGATGAATTAGGTTTTATTATACCATCAAGTACTTATCATAGATTTTTAACTGGTTTAACTGGGGATAAAATGTCATCAAGTAAACCAAAAACTGCTATTTATTTAAATGATTCAACTAAAGATGCTGTTAAGAAATTAAAATCTGCAAAAACTGGTGGAAGAGAATCTTTAGCTGAACAAAAAGAAAAAGGTGGACAACCAGATCAATGTGTTATTTTTGAAATGCTTTTATATCATTTAATTGATGATGATAATGAGCTTAAAAAAATTAGAGATGAATGTTTAAATGGTACACTTTTATGTGGAGTATGTAAAAATAAAACATGTGAACTTTTAGAAGAGTTTTTAGATAATCATCATTCTAAACAAGAAGAAGCTCATGAAATTGCAGAAACAATACTTGATTAATTAAAAGTTGTGATAATTTGAATAATTCATTTAAAGAATCTTGTAAACTTATTTGGATTAGTATTAAAGAAGCATTCATTGATAATAAATGGTTATTATTAATTTCTATAATGTTATTTTTAATATCTACAATATTAGCTATGGTTTTTGCTTCAAATTTAGAACCTATTGTAGGACCATTTATTAAAGAATTAAAAAAACAGATTCTTGCAGGTCAAATTAAAATAACCTATGATTCAATATTCTTAAATAATTTTTCAGTTGGTTTAAGAATGTATTTCGCAGGTATTTTATTTGGTATTTTAACTGCATTGATGATGATTGTTAATGGTATGATTATAGGATACTTTTTAGGTAAAGGTCCTTTTTTAATAGTATTTTTATATATTATACCTCATGGAATATTTGAAATTCCTGCATTAATACTTTCAGCTACTGCTGGATTTACCTTATTTAAATTTGTATATAAATTTATTAAAAATATATATAGTCCAGATGAGCATTATATTAATCATCATTATGTTAATACAAAAGGATTTGATTATAATAAAAATGATAAATTGTCTTTTAAGACAAGAGTATCTATATCATTTAGTCAACATAATAAGATTTTAGTTCAATCATTGATTATATTAATAATATCTATTATATTATTGATGATTGCAGCATATATTGAAGTTTACATAACTTCAGCTTTAGCTAAACATCTTATTGCTGTTTACCATTTAAGATAATTTATTATTTTATTTTTTTATTTTAAAATTTACTAAATAATTATTTTTAAATTATTCTTAATTTTTAGGCTTTGTTGAAATTTCTTAAATTTTTATAAATAAACTTTCTTAAAATTGATTTTCAATTATTAACTAAGTTTAAATTTTTATAAAAAATAGTTTTCAACAGACTAATTTTTATTAATTTTTCCTATTTTAAAAAATAGTTTATATAATTAAAAAAACATAAATATTAAAGATAACTTATATGTTGAAATTTTATTACTTTTAATACTAAATTTAAATTATAATATTTAATTTTAAAATTTAACAATTATTTTTAAAATAAATTTTCAACAATTTATTCAAATTAAAATTTATTATATTATTTATTAAGTGATATTATGATAAGATGTGTATCATGTGGTGAAGAATTTCCAGATGATGAAATCATATATACTTGTCCAAAATGTGGTTCTATTTTAGAAGCAGTACCTGATTTCGATGTAGATAAAAGTATATTTGATGGACGTCGTCAAAATGTATGGAAATATAAAGAATGTATTCCTGTAGATGAAAATAAAATTGTATCTTTAGATGAAGGTGGAACACCATTTGTTCACTGTGATAAATTAGGTGATGAATTAGGTGTAGATTTATATGTTAAAGTTGAAGGATCCAACCCTACTGGTAGTTTTAAAGATAGAGGTATGACTGTAGGTATGACTAAAGCTATGGAATTAGGAGTTCATACAGTAGGATGTGCTTCAACAGGTAATACATCTGCTTCTCTTGCGGCTTATGCTGCTCGTGGAGGATTAAGATGTATTGTATTTTTACCTCAAGGTAAAGTTGCATTAGGTAAACTTGCACAAGCTATGTTCCATGGTGCTGAAGTTTTCTCAATTGATGGTAATTTTGATGAAGCTCTTAAAGCAATGACTCAACTTGCTCGTGAAAAACATTTATACTTATTAAATTCAATTAACCCATTTAGATTAGAAGGTCAAAAAACTATTGGTTATGAAATTGTAAATGATTTAGGTTGGAAATCACCTGATAGAATTATTTTACCAGTAGGTAATGCAGGAAATATTTCAGCTATTTGGAAAGGTATTTCTGAATTTTATAATGCTGGTTTTATTAAAGATTTACCAATGATGACTGGTATTCAAGCTGAAGGTGCAGCACCTATTGCTCATGCATTTAGAAAACACAGTATGAAAATGGAGCCTGTTGAAAACCCAGAAACAATTGCAACTGCTATTCGTATTGGTGCTCCAGTATCAAGTATTAAAGCACTTCATGCTATCTATGATTCTGATGGATACTGTGAAACAGTTAGTGATGATCAAATTCTTGATGCTCAAAAATATTTAGCAAGAACTGAAGGTATTGGTGTAGAACCTGCTTCTGCTGCTTCTATTGCTGGTTTAAGAAAATTAGTAGATGATGGTGTAGTAGAAAAAGGTGAAAAAGTTGTTTGTGTTGTAACTGGTCATGTTTTAAAAGATCCTGATACAGCTATTAAAGCATCTGTTGAACCTACTAAAGTAAGTGCTGATATTGATACTTTAAGAGATTTAATTGTTAACAAACATTAAATTTTCTTTTTTTTTATTTTTTTAATTTAATACTTATTTTTTATAATTTCTAGCTATTTTTATTATTTTTAAACATTATAAATTACCAAAATAATATTTTTTATAATTTCTAGCTATTTTTATTATTTTTAAACATTATAAATTACCAAAATAATATTTTTTATAATTGAAGGTATATTTTAAACTAAAATGAATATTTAATAGTTTAATTCTTTGATTTTTTTAAATCATTTTGTCTTTTTATGATTTTGATTATTTATTGTTTATTTTTAATAATATTTTTTCAAATATTTAAATAAAATAAATTTTAATTGATTTTATTCTTTAGTTTTTTAAAAGTGTTATGGTTTGTTGAAACTATTTTTTATAAAAATTTAAGGGTATTAATGATTTTAAATCAATTTTTGAGAAAATTTATTCAAAAGATTTTGAGAATTTCAACAAAGCTAATTTTATATCATTTTAGATATTTAATTATATTATATATACTAATTTTATTTTTAGTTTATATTTTGTTTTATTTTTTTTAGAAGTTTTTTGAAGTTTAGTTTTTGATTTTATTATATATTTTTTTCTTATTTTAACATATATCGGTTAATTTTTGTTTTTTATTAATAAATTTCTATATTTTTAGTTTTTTGTATTAACTTTTACTTATTTTTAACAGATTTAAATGTTGATTTTTTTATTTTTCCTATTTTTTACTTATATTTAAAATTTTTTTTGTATATACTTTTTAAAAAAATTGTGTTTATATTTTAAAACAATAGTTAATTATTATTATAAATTTACTAAAATAAACACTATTTAAACAATAGATTTATATATTAAAATAGATTAAATATTATTAACAAAAATTGAGGTGAAAATATGGAATTACCAATAGCTCCTATAGGAAGAATTTTAAAAAATGCTGGTGCTGACAGAGTAAGTGATGATGCTAAAATTGAATTAGCTAATGCTATTGAAGACTGTGGTCATGAAATTTCAAGAAAAGCAGTTGGATATGCAAAACATGCTGGTAGAAAAACTGTCAAAGCTGAAGATATTAAATTAGCTTGTAAAAATTTATAAGTTAAATATGTAATTGATTTTTTTACGATTTTTAATTTGGAGGGTTAGTTTTAACTTTATCTTAAGTTCCTAAGCCTTCAAAATTTATTTGATGTTTAAGTTTATACTTTTTTTTAGTTTTTAGATTTTTTATGAATTTAAGATTTTATTTTTTGATAATCTTATAAAATTTATAATTAATATAAAATTAACTAATATTTTTCTATAGAATTTATGAGATATAGGAAACCTTTATAAAGTAGAAATACTAAAGTTTATAATGTCTAGTTTTCTAGAATTTCATTAATTACTAAATTATAGTATTAAGTTTCTTGATACTAACTTTTATAATAAATATAAGTATTGAAAATATAATCCTGCTATTTTTATTTTTTATGGGATTTTATTTAGTGATATATGATATATTCAAGATAATTATAGACTTTATTACATTCTAAAAATATAAAAAAATAAGATTTTTAGAATTTAAGCAAGTTTATTATATTCAGTTACTGTTTATAATTTTATTTGCTGATGGATGGTATATGACCAGATGAAAAAGGAGGTAAATATTATGGCAAAACCAATTTATGTAAAATTTGATACACCGGAAGAAATAGCTGAAAAAGCTCAAGAAGCTTTAACAACTGCAAAAAATACAGGAAAAGTTGCAAAAGGAACTAACGAAGTAACTAAATTTATTGAAAGAGGTAACGCAGATTTAGTCGTTATTGCAGAAGATGTTGATCCTGCTGAAATCGTAGCTCACATTCCTGTTCTCGCAGAAGAAAAAGAAATTCCTTATGTTTACTTAGCTACTAAAGATCAAGTAGGCGAAGCTGCAGGTTTAACTGTTGGTACTGCTTCAGCTTGTATTGTTGATGCTGGAGACGCTGAAGATTTAGTAAAAGAAGTTGTTGAAAAAGTAGCAGAACTTAAAAACTAGGTTTTTTTAGCTCTGTAGAAAGACTTAGTCTTTCAATTAGTTAAAAACGGTGATTATATGGAAGAAGGAACTCCAGCTGAAGTCATTGAAGTTCTTAAAAGAACTGGTATGACTGGAGAGGTTATGCAAGTTAAATGCAGAATCCTCGATGGGAGAGATAAAGGAAGAATTTTAACAAGAAACATCATGGGCCCTGTAAGAGAAGGTGATGTTTTAATGTTACTCGATACTATTAGAGAAGCTAAAGAAATTAGAACTCCATAGTATTATAAGAAGGTGTTTACATGAGAACTTGTTCATTCTGTGGTAAAGAAATAAATGATGGTACTGGAAAAATGTATGTTAAAAAAGATGGTTCCATCTATTTCTTTTGTAGTACTAAATGTGAAAAAAATATGATTAAACTTGGTAGAGTACCAAGAAAAGTTAAATGGGTTAAAGAATGATTCAAAAAACATATGTTATGTTAAAACCTGACGCAGTAGGTCGTCGTTTAATGGGTAAAATTATTTCTCGTTTTGAAGAAAAAGGTTTAAAAATTGTTGCTATGAAATTAAGGATGATTCCTGGAGAATTAGCAAAAGAACATTATGGTGAACATAAAGATAAACCTTTCTTTGAAGGATTAATTGAATACATCACTTCAGGACCTGTTCTTACTATGGTCATTGAAGGAGATGAAGCAATTAGTGTAATCAGAAAAATGGTTGGTGCAACTAACCCTCAAGAAGCTGATGTTGGCACTATTAGAGGAGACTTTGGTATGGATACTGGAAGGAATATAATTCATGCATCTGATGCTCCTGAATCTGCTGAAAGAGAAATTAATCTTTTCTTTGATGAAGATGAAATTGTTGATTATTCAATGTCTGACAATAGTTGGATTTATGAATAGTTATGCTTAGGTTTTACAAATAGGTTAACCTATTTCAATAAATTTTTCTTAAAATTTATTTTTAAATTTTAAATTATAATTAATAATGTGAGATAAAAAATGAATATACGATCACCAATTGTTTCAGTTTTAGGTCATGTAGATCATGGTAAAACAACATTGCTTGATAATATTAGAGGAAGTACTGTAGCTAGTAGAGAAGCTGGAGGAATTACTCAACATATTGGAGCAACAGAGATACCTATTGATACAATTAAAAATATTTGTGGACCATTTATTAAGAAGTTATCAATTACTGATACTATTCCAGGTCTTTTCTTTATTGATACTCCTGGACATTCTGCTTTTACTTCTTTAAGAAAAAGAGGTGGAGCATTAGCAGATCTTGCTATTTTGATTGTTGATGTTAATGAGGGTTTTAAACCACAAACATTTGAAGCTTTAAATATTCTTAAATTATATAAAACTCCATTTATAGTAGCAGCTAATAAAATTGATAAATTGTTTGGATGGGAAGTTCATGAAAATTCATCTTTTATGAAAAGTTTTAAAGATCAAGCTCCTAATGTTCAACAAGAGCTAGAGATGAAAATTTATGAATTAGTTGGAATCTTACATAAAGAAGGTTTCCAGTCTGAAAGATTTGATCGTGTAAGTGATTTTGCATCTCAAATTGCTATTGTACCAATAAGTGCTCAAACTGGTGAAGGTCTTATTGAACTTATTACTATGTTACTTGGACTTGCACAAAAGTATCTTATTTCATCACTTGAAATTCATGAAGATGCTCCTGCTAAAGGAACTGTTCTTGAAGTTAAAGAAGAAGTTGGTTTAGGTACAACTATTGATGCTATTATTTATGATGGTGTTTTAAAGGTTAATGATGAAATTGCGCTTATGGTTCCTGGTGATGTTATAACAACTAAGATTAGATCTATTCTTAAACCTCGTCCTCTTGAGGAAATGAGAGAATCTAAGAATAAATTTGATCATATTGATAGTGTTACTGCAGCTGCAGGAGTTAAAATTTCAGCTCCTAATTTAGATGATGTTATTTCAGGATCTCCACTTCAAGTATTAAATGATTATGAAGATGTTGAAGAACAAATTAAAAAAGAAATTGATGATGTAACTATTGATACTGAAGATGAAGGAGTATTAGTTAAAGCAGATACTTTAGGTTCACTTGAAGCTATTGTTAGTCTTTTAACTGATATAGATGTTCCTATTAGATCAGCAGATATAGGTGATATCTCAAGAAGAGATATTATTAATGGTCAAATTGCTGCAGAAGAAGACCCTGAACATGGTGTTATATTTGCATTTAATGTAAGTATACATCCTAAAGCTAAAGAAGATTTAGAAGAATCTGATATTAAAGTATTTTCTGGAGAAGTTATTTATAAATTAACTGAAGATTATACTATTTGGGTTGAAGAAAGAAAAGAAGCTGAGCGTAAAGCTTATCTTAATGCTATTATTAAACCAGGTAAAATATATTCTATTCCTAAATTAATATTCCGTCAAAGTAAACCTGCAATTTGTGGTGTTGAGGTTTTAAGCGGTACTATTAAACCAGGTTATCCATTAATAAATGCTAATGGTCACCCTGTAGGTAAAATAGAAAGTATGGAAGATAATGGTGAATCTTTACAATCTGTTACTCGTGGTCAAAAAGTTGCTATGGCTATTGATGCAGTAGCTGGCAAAGACTTTGAAGAAGGTGACGAATTGTATATTGATATTCCTGAAAATCATTACAAAGTACTTAATCGTGAATTTAAAGATAAATTAACTGAAGATGAACTAAGAACTTTAGATGAATTTTTAGAAATAAAAAGGAATAATGATCCTGATTGGGGTAAATTAGGCCTTTTTGAAACTTAATTGAATTATAACCATATCATATCGAACACATTAATTATTATTGAATCTAAAATATTTTATTCCAATTTATTTAGTTCATTTTTAGAATTTTCTTTAAGATGTTAAAACTTAAAATGTTTTTTAGGTTATTATTAATTTAATTAAGGGAATTTTAAAACATTTGTAAACATATATTTATTTTAAAAATGTAATAGGAGGAATATTCATGGTATATAAAGTTGTTGTTTCAGATAAAGAAACTACTTATCAAGTAGAAACCGATAATACCAGTCTTAATGGTTTAAAAATCGGTGATGACTTTGACGGTAGTATTCTTGGTTTAGATGGATACAATTTAAAAATCACTGGTGGATCAGATAAAAACGGATTTGCTATGAGAAAAGATATCTCTGGACCTAGAAGAATTAGAACTTTAGTATCTGGTGGAGTAGGATACAAACCTACTACTTCTGGAGAAAAAAGAAGAAAAACAATTAGGGGAAATACTATCTCTGATGATATTGTTCAAATTAACACTATTGTTTTAAGTCGTGGATCTAAATCTCTTGATGATATTTTAGGATCTGATGAAGAAGATGAAGAATAGTTTTAACTATTCTTAATTTTAATTTTTAAAATTTTTATTAATTTAAAGTAAGGTGTAATCTGTGAAAGTACAGGCTGATGTTAACATAGGTTTAGTAGGACATGTAGATCATGGTAAAACTACACTTACCAAAGCTTTATCTGGTGTATGGACTGATACACATAGTGAAGAAACAAAAAGAGGTATCTCTATCCGTTTAGGATATGCAGATATTGATTTAAGAAGATGTCCTGAATGTGATGAACCTCAATGTTATACTACTAAAGAAGTTTGTGAACATTGTGGTAGTAAAACTGATGTAATTAAAAAAGTTTCATTTGTAGATGCTCCAGGGCACGAAACTTTAATGGCTACAATGTTATCTGGTGCTGCAATAATGGATGGTGCTGTTTTAGTAATTGCTGCTAATGAATATTGTCCACAACCTCAAACTAAAGAGCATTTAATGGCTCTTGATGTAATTGGAGTTAAAAATATTATTGTAGTTCAAAACAAAATTGATATTGTTTCCAAAGAAAGAGCTATAGAAAGTTATAAGGAAATTAAGGAGTTTGTAAAAGGTACCTGTGCCGAAGATGCCCCTATAATACCTATTTCTGCACAACAAGGTGCAAATATGGATATTTTAATCGAAGCTCTCGATAAAAAAATCAAAACACCTAGAAGAAGTGTCAGAAAATCTCCATTAATGTATGTTGCTCGTTCTTTTGATATTAATAAACCTGGTTCTTCTCCTGGAAAAATTAAAGGAGGAGTTATTGGTGGAACTTTAGTTCAAGGTACTCTCCATTTAGGTGATACTATTGAAATTAAACCTGGTGTAGATATTAATGCTAATAATGATAAATCTTCTGAGTGGGTTCCACTTGTATCTGAAATTATTGGTTTAGAAGCTGGAGGAGAACAAGTTGAAAAAGTTTCTCCAGGTGGTCTTGTTGGTGTTGCAACTAAATTAGATCCATCATTAACTAAAGCAGATTCATTAAATGGTTCTGTTGTTGGTAAAGAAGGAAAATTACCACCAGTTTTATTTAATTTTTCAATGAAAGTAAATCTTTTAGAACGTGTTGTAGGTACTAAAGAAGAAAGAGAAGTTTCTCCAATTAAATTTAAAGAACTTTTAATGATCAACTCTGGAACTACCACTACTATTGGTGTTGTTACATCACTTAAAGGTGGATTAGTTGAAGTTAAATTAAAATTACCAATTTGTGCTGATAAAGGTGCAAGAGTAGCTTTAAGTCGTAGAGTTGGTGCTCGTTGGAGATTAATTGGTTTCGGTATTATAAATTAGATTTTTTATAATCTTGTTTTTGAATTTTAATAAAAATGATTTAATTAATTAAATATTTATTATTTAATTATTTAATTCCTTAAATTTTAAAAAATAAGAATTTAATATATTTCTAGAAGGCATTAAATGGTAAATGAAGTTGTGATTGATACTAATTTTTTTATGGCTCCTTTTCAATTTAATATTGATGTTATTGAAGAGCTTAAAAAAATTTTGCCATCATATAAGTTAACAACTCCAATATGTGTTATTAAGGAGCTAGAAGGTTTAAAAAATAATAAGAAGTCTCATGTTAGGACTGAGGCAGCTCTTGGTTTAAAATATCTTAAATCAAATAATGTTGAAATAATGGATATTTCAACAAATAGTGGAGAGACTGTTGATGATGCACTTCTTAGAATATCAAAATCCCGTATACTTGCTACAAATGATATAGAATTAAGAAAACGAGCTAAAAGAAAATCTATTCAAGTAGCTTATATACGTCAAAAACGTTATATTGAGATAAATTAATTTATATTATTAAATTAGAAGTCATTTTTATTGTTTTATTCATTTAATATTTAGAATCAAATTAAAATTAAATATTAATATCATAAAAATTTATATAAGATTTTTAAAATATTATTAAATATTATTAAATCTTTAAATTAAATTTATTCAAAAATCATGTTTATAATTATTTATAAATTATTTAAATTCTTAAAGAAAAATGAGGGATTGTTTTGTATTATGAGACAAAAATAGAGGATACTGTAAGGATTCCTCCTTATAAATTTGAAGAAAATCTTGAGGATGTTGCAATAGAAATTCTTAATGATCTTTATATTGGTCAATTAGATAAAGAATTAGGTTTATTGATTTGTGTTTATTCTATTGATAAAATAGGTGAAGGTAAATTAATTATTGGTGATGGTGCTACATATCATCATGTTGTTTTCTCTGCAGTATTTTATAAACCAGAACAACAAGAAATTGTTTATGGTCAAGTTATTGAGATTGCTGAATTTGGTGCATTTGTAAGAATTGGACCTATGGATGGTTTAGTTCACGTATCTCAGGTAACTGATGATTATATTAATTATGATCCTAAAAATGGAGCACTTATTGCTAGTGAATCAGATAAGATTCTTCAAGAGCAAGATTTAGTTAGAGCTAGAATTATTGCTTTAAGTCTTAAATCTAAATCTATTAGAAATAATAGAATTGGTCTTACAATGAGACAACCAGGTTTAGGAAAAATCGAATGGATTGAAAATGAAAAAGGGAAGAATAACTCATGAGTGAAAGAGCTTGTACTAAATGTAAAAGAATAACTCAAAATGAAGTATGTCCTGTATGTCATGGTAATGTACCAACTTCTGATAATTGGAGTGGTCTTTTAATAGTTTTAAATCCAGAAACTTCTAAAGTTGCTAAAGAATTAAATATTACATTACCTGGAGAATATGCTTTAAGAGTTAAATAAATAATTTAATTTAAATTTTAAATTATTATAGAACTTTTTATTTAATCATTATACTTTAATTATAAATATGATTAATTACATACTTATTAATGTATAATGATTAATAATAAATTAAATAATTTATAAATAATTTATTTTAGAGGGAATTTAAGTTGTTACAAATTACTACTGAATTAATTCAGGAATTAAAAAAGCCATTAGGTGATTTATATCCTAATTTTGAAGATGCTTTAGATATTATTAAATCTTCTAATTTTTTGATTTCTGCAGGTGATTGTACTTTAAAAAACCTTATTTCTCATGATATTTATCCAGATGTTGCATTAATGGATAATCAAATTCAGAGAAATTCATATGATTCCAATATAAGTTATACTAATAATATTTTATCAGCAGTAAATCCTGCTGGAACTATTACTGATAATCTATGGGAAACCATAGATTTTGCTATTAAACAAGCAATTAAGACTAATGAAAAATATCTTATTGTTGTTGATGGGGAAGAAGATCTTGCTGTTCTTCCTGTTATTCAATTAGCTCCAGAAGATACTACTGTATTATATGGACAGCCAAATGAAGGTTTAGTTTTACTAAATGCTGGCGATTTAAAAGATAAAGGTGAAAAATTTATCAATGATTTTAAGGAGATTTAATCCTTAATTTATTTGCTCTTATGATAAATTAGCTAACCTTATGAATTAATTAGAATAGAGGGTTAACTATGGATATAGAAATTATAGAACAAAATGAAAATAAAATATTTAATAGGAATGAAGTAAAATTTTTCGTAAATTATGAAGGAGAAGCAACTCCTAAAGTTTTAGATATTAAAAATAAATTAGTTGCTATGCTTGATTCACAAAAAGATTTATTAGTTGTTGATACTGTTAAACCATTTTATGGTGAACCTAAAGCTTTAGGTTATGCTAAAGTTTATGCAACTAAAGATGATTTAGATTATATTGAAACTGAAAGTGTTGTTTTAAAAAATACTGAACCTTCTGAAGAACCTTCTGAGGAAGACGAAGAATAGGTGGAGGATTTTTAATGAAAGTATCTAGTTTATACGAAGTTAAAGATGGTAAATTAGTTAGAAAAAACCCAATATGTCCTCGTTGTGGTGGCGGAGTATTTATGGCTGATCATGGTGATAGATACGCTTGCGGTAAATGTGGATATACTGAAATGAAAAATAAAAATTAAGTTTTAATACTTAATTTTATTATTTTTGTACTCTTTTTTGTTGTTTTTAAATATTTTTAATAAACTTATATTATTTTACTGTTTTTTGATAATCTTTATATTTTTTTATTATTTGTTTATTTGATTTTTAATAACTTTATTTATTTTTTGATTTTTTATTAAATATTTAGGGGCCTGAATTTTTCACATTTGTGATAGCTTTTGTAGGCCTGTTTTTGATGTATCGGAGTTCTGTATGAGTATTGTTCCTAATAATACATATAAATATAGGGTTTTTTCTACTGATTTTGGTGTAAATTTGTGTATTTTTCTCATTTCTAATGAATTTTTAAGTACTTTGAAATAATCTTCGATTTTACCTCTTATTGGTTTGTAATGTTTCCAATTCATGAGTTTACTGATTAATTCTTTTTTTAATCGTTTAAATAATCTTTTATTTTTATTTAATTGATTTTTATTTTTAAATATGTTTAATGAGTAGCTTAAAACATCAT
>NZ_JHWX01000021.1 GCF_000621965.1 Methanobrevibacter wolinii SH | reverse complement strand
AGTGATTATTATTTATTATTTTTTAAAGTTTAGTTTACTCTATTTAGATTAAGTGATTATTATTTATTATTTTTTAAAGTTTAGTTTACTCTATTGAAATAAGTAATTATTTATAGCTTAGATTTATTTAAAAATAAGTATTTAAAAGAGTTTACTCATTAAGAGTAAATTTTCTATCTCTTTTAACAAATCTTACTTTAGTTGGTCCAAAAACAATACTTTTTTCCCAACCTTTTTTTGTTTCAGGGAAATCTTCCCTATAATGTGCACCTCTACTTTCACGTCTTAATATTGCTGATTTTACAACAAGTATTGCAACTTCACACATATTTATTGCTTCTAATGCATTTTGAAGGTCTTTATTATAGTATTTTATATCTTTAACATCCATATTTTGAAGTTCATTTTCTTTTAAATCAAGAAGACGTTTTAAACCTAAACGTAAGTGGGTTTCATTACGTATAATAGATACATTTTCCCACATTATTTTTTTAATTTTATTTTTAACTTTTTTTGGTTTAATATTACCTTTAGATACAAGATTTTTAATACGATTTTCTTCTTCTTCTATTTCTTCTTCATTAATTTCAAATTCTTCAATTTCAGATGCTATTGCAGCTGCTTTTCCTGCTCTTTTTCCAAATACTTGAGTGTCTGCAAGTGCATTTCCACCTAGACGATTAGCTCCATGAACTCCTCCTGCAGCTTCACCACATGCATATAAACCTTCAACTGTAGATTTACAATCTTCATTTATAAATACTCCTCCCATAAAGTGGTGAGCAGTAGGTGCAACTTCCATTGGTTCGTTTTTAATATCTACACCAACATCTTTAAATTGTTCTACCATAGTTTCAAGTTTTTCATCAATAATATCATCGTCAAGGTGACTAATATCAAGGTATACTCCACCATCTTTTGTACCTCTACCTTCACGAATCTCGTTATAAATTGATCTTGCAACTATATCACGTGTAGCAAGTTCTCCTCTATCATCATAATTAAACATGAACCTTTCATGATTTTTATTATAAAGTATTCCTCCTTCTCCACGTACTGCTTCTGTTACAAGGACTCCTGCTTTAGATTTTGGTTTAATCATACCTGTTGGGTGAAATTGAACTTCTTCCATATCAACTAGATTTGCTCCAGCATCCCATGCAAGTGCATATCCATCACCATTTTTCTGTACTGTATTTGAACTTACTGGATAAAGTTGTCCTGCACCACCGCTTGCGATAATTACTTCTTTAGCTTGGAAAAATATTGTACTAGAATCTTTTAAATTAAATCCAATTGCACCTATGACTTTTGGAAAATCATCATTGTTTTTTATTAATTTTGTAATCATAACTTCATCAATTGTTTCTATGCCTAATCTAGTTACTTCTTCTTTAAGTGCAGTTATGATTTCGTGACCAGTTCTATCTCCTGAAAAGCAAGTTCTTCTATATCTTTGACCACCAAATGGCCTTTGATTAAGTTTACCATTTTCTTGTCTATCAAATAGTGCACCATAATTTTCAAGATCTATTAATCTATCTGGTGCTTCATCAACAAGAATATTTACAAGTTTACTATCATTGAGATAACTTCCACCTTTTAATGTATCTTCAAAATGTGCTTTTTTACTATCTTCAGAATCTACAAATCCAAAAGTAGCATTATAACCTCCTTCTGCCATTCCTGTACATCCTGATTTAAAAGATAATCCTTTTGAAACTATAATTGGTTTTAATCCCTGTTTTTTAACCTCTATAGCTGCTCTAGATCCTGCTCCTCCAGAACCAATAATCAATACATCTGATTGAATAATTTTACTTTCCATAAAAATTCCTCACTATAATAAAATAATCTTAAAATTAGTCCTTTTTGACTTTGTGATTTTTTTAATATAATATTTTATAAGATTATTTAATATAATAAATCTATTTAAAATAAGTAATTTTTTATTTTTATATATTATTTTAAAAAATAGTGCATGATTTTATTTAAAATATATAGATATTAAAAGTTTAAAAAAAGATTTAAAATTAAATTTTATTTAAAAATTTAATTTTCATGGTTTAATCTATATTTTTTAATATCATCAATGGTTACAATAGGCATATCTCTTTCTTTAGAGAATTTAATAACATCTGGCATTCTTGCCATTGTACCATCTTCTTTTGTGATTTCACATAAAACACCACATGGTGTAAGGTTTGCTAATTTCATCATATCTATATTAGCTTCTGTATGGCCATCACGTTCTAGGACTCCTCCATTTTTAGCTCTAAGTGGGAAAACATGTCCTGGATGATGTAAATCTTCAGGTTTTGCACCATTTTTAGATGCTGCTTTAACTGTAGTTACTCTATCTGCAGCACTTACACCAGTTGTAACACCTTCTGCAGCTTCAATACTTATAGTAAATGCTGTACCATAAGTACTTGTATTATCTTCAACCATTAATGGTAATTCTAATTCATCTGCTTTTTCGTCACTCATACATAAACAGACAATTCCACTACCTTCTCTTATTAAAAGGGCCATTTGTTCATTTGTAAGGTAGTCTGAAGAAAAGAACATATCTCCTTCATTTTCTCTATCTTCATCATCTGTTACTATAATACCTTTACCTTCTTTAAGGTAATCTATAGCAGTATTTACACGTTCTTCATATGTTCCTTTTAGCATACATTCTTGATTCATAGTAATCTCCTTAATTCTTAATAATGTTCTAGATTTCTTAGAATCAGGGCAAAAAAAGATATTATACCTATAATTAACTAAATAATTATAATTTTCTGTATTCTCTTTCATCCGGACTTTCACCGTTGGTTTTGGACTTTAACCAAATCAACACTCTTGTGCTCGTGGACTTTTTAATATTTTTATTAAATTACCACCAGTGGAGAATTTCACTCCGCCCTGAGAATAATTAATTTTTATTCACTATATGTTTTTATTTTTTAATAATATATAATTTTATATTAATCTTTTTTGATTTAATAAAAAGTTTATATTATTTTAAAATTGTTTTTAATTATTTTAGTTATTTTTAAATAGTGGATTTTTATAAATTTATATATTTAAATATTATTTTAACTATAATATATTATTAGAATTTTTTAAATAAGAGGTATAATATGGAAATTAATGGTACTGTTACATCAGGTTTTGGAAAAGCTGCATATTTTTTAGGTCAAGATTTTTATAAATCTCAGTTTAAAGTTAAATGTGGTTTTATCCCATATCCAGGTACTTTAAATCTTACAGTCCCTGAAAAAGATCTTGATAAAATTAATAATATAAAGAATAATTGTAGAAATGTAATAAAATCTGATCAAGGGTTTGGTGGAGTTAAATATATTAAAGCAAAATTAGAAAATTCTGTTACTGGTGCTATTGTTTTTCCAGATAAAACAACACATGAAGAAAATTATTTAGAATTTATTGCTAAAGATAATCTTAGAAAAAAATTACATTTAAAAGATGGTAATAAGGTTTCCTTAGAAATTAATATCTAATTTCTTTTTTATTTTATTTACTAATTTTTTCTATTTATTTAAATTTCTTCTTTTATTTTGGTTTTTTTAGGTTTTTTTGTTATAAGTTATAAGTTATACTTGTGGTTTATTTTTTTCTTATTCTGGTTTTTTGTTATAAGTTATAAGTTATACATACTTTTTTGTTTTTTGTTTTTTATTATAAGTTATAAGTTATACATACTTTTTTGTTTTTTGTTTTTTATTATAAGTTATAAGTTATGTTTGTTTTCTTGTTTTTGGTTTTTTATTATAAGTTATAACTTATACTTAATAATTTTAAAAATAGTTTAAAATATTCATTAATTTTAATTATTAAATTAATATAAAAAAAGTTAAGATATATTTTTTTAGAATATATCTTATTTATTATAAATCTTTTTAATTTCATCAAAACTTAAATATCTATCAAATTTAGGTTTTTCTTTGATATCAGATATTATTCTAATATCAAAATTGTTATTTACTGTTTCATAAGCTTTTAATGCAAAATCTTCTAATTTAATTTCTACTTCTGGAGTTCCACCACGAGATTCTATTTTAACTTTTGGTATTCCAATCACTGTATTAATACCAGTTTCTTTTTGGATATATTCTTTAACCTCATTGAAAATATCCATATCATATATTTTATTAAGTATTATGGCTTTAATATTTACACCAAAGTCTTTTAGTTTTTTAGCATGTGAACTAATATCAATTGCAGCAGACTCAATACCTCCTTTATTAACACCAGTAGTTAATATAACTGGAATATTTCCTGATTTAGCTATTTCTGCTGTAGAATATGGTATTTTTTTATTTAATATTCCAGTAAATGCACTCATAACTCCTTCTATTAATACAACATCATAATTTGAGTTTTTAAGCCTTTTTAATATGTTTGATAATTCCATCCATCCAAGATTAGATATTTGAATGCTTCCATAATCTTCCATATAACCTTTTGTAAGGTATAAACCTGGAACAATATCACGTATATCTGGACCAACTTTTAAAAGACCTACTTTAAGGCCTTTTTCTCTAAATACTCCTGCAAGTCCAGTTGTAATAAATGTTTTTCCAGAATCTGATCCAGTACTTGCCATTAAAACTACAGTTGGCATTTTACCATCAGATTTTTTAAGATCTTTTGTAAGGCAATTTTTACCAGGTATTCTTATATCCACATCTGTTTCAATACCAATTTCTTTATTAATGTACTTATTAAATTCAAGATTTCTTTTATATATTGAGTTAATATCTTCTTCAGATGCATCTATAAATTTTAGTACATTTTTTACAACATCTGGATTATTATCAAGAGATCTATGTATTAAAGTGCCAATAACATTTCCATCATCACTAACTACACCAGATAATATTTTTTTATTTTTATTTGAATAGTTTACTCTTTTTATATTTGAATATAAAACTTCTTTTGCATTACCTTCAATATGTCCATAAGTATGACAATGAAAACCAGTAATTGGTGTTTTTATATTTTTAGTAAAAAATGAATCTCCAACAATCTCTCCTTCTACACGATCATTACTAATTAATGGTGAGAAATTTACATCAAGTATACCTAATCCTTTTTTAATTATTGGTATTTCTGATTTTCTTCCAACATCTGTCTGATTTGCAAGTAATTGGAATCCAGAACATATACCAATTATTGCTTTACCTTCTTTACTCATTTTTATAATTTCTTTTGAAAGTTCACAATCATATGGTATTCCTTCTGATTCTACTATACTTCCACCAGGAATTATTAAGGCATCTAATTCTTCACTTGCTTTATTACCATTTACTAATCCATTAGTTTTAACTATGTCTGTTGGGAGATGTCCAAAGTTTTCATAACCTGGAAGTGCTCCTTTTACATATGTAAGGCCTATTTTCATTTTTTCAACTTCTTTTAAAATTATTGCCCTTAAGATGAAATCTTCTATATTGTATTTTAAGATATTAAATTATTTAATGTTTATATTTTTTTAGTTTTGATTTTTAAATTTATTTAATTGCCAGTTGGGTTATGATAATTTTAATTATATTTAACTGATTGTGAAATAATTTTATTTAATTATCAGTTGGCTATATGCTAATTTTATGTTTAACTAATTGTGAAATAATCTTTTCTAAATTGACATACATTTTTTGTATTAAGTATAGAGTTAAATATTCTTAAATTTTTATTGTTCATATATTTTAAAAAGTCTTCTTTGTATTTGCTATTATATATTTTTTTAAATTCTTCTTTAGATAGATTATAGAATTCTCCAAGTAAATTACTATCTATACAGTTTACAGTAAGTCTATATGCATCGATTCTATAATTAATTAAATCTTCTTTATAATCTTTGTAAAAGTCATTTTCAATAAAGATTTTAAATAATTCTATACCACTTGGTATAATATCAAAGAATTTTTTATCACAAGTACCAGTAATAGATTCAGGATGTACTCTTCTTATATAATATTGTTTTTTGATTATTGTAATACGTTTTGCTTTAAGCCATACATAGTAGAAAAAAGGATTATCTTCAAAATATATTCCAACAGGAAATTTAGCATTAATATCATCTAAAAAACTTTTTTTATAGATTTTTTGACATGCACTAACTGGTAATTTAAAAAGAAAATTTTTGGTTTTACTTGCATCAAATACTTTATTGTCATATTCATTACTTAATTCATCTAAATTAGACCATTTATTTTCATGAAAACTTTTATTTTCATCATTGTAATTAGTCATTTGAAACATAGTAATATCTGTATTTAGTTTTTTAGATTTATTATAGGTTTCTTCTAAGCATTCTTTTTTAATCCAGTCATCCCCATCAACAAATGCAATGTATTCTCCTTTAGCTATTTTTAATCCATTATTTCTACTTAATCCAAGTCCTAGATTTTCTTCATTATTGATTAATTTAATTCTTTTATCTTTACTTTTATATTCTTTTATAATTTCAAGAGATTTATCACTTGATTTATCATTAATACAAATTACTTCGATTTCTTTAAGACTTTGATTAAGTATACTATCTAAAGCTTTTTTAAGATATTTTTCTTCATTATAAACTGATATAATAACTGTTACTTTTGGATTAGTCATTTTATCACCTTAAAATTTTGATTATATATCTTTATTAGATTTATTTAAAATAAGAATTTCTATATTGAATATATTAAGATTTAAAAATAGTATTTTAATTAGTTATTTAAAAAAATAAAAAAAGTAGATTGAATAATTCAATCCTTATAATTCATATGCAGCTATAGCTTTGATGATTTTTTCATCATCTTCAGGTTTAGCTTGTATTTGTAATCCTACTGGAATATTATCAACTTCACCAGCTTTAATACTTGCAGCTGGAATACCTGCAAGATTTGCAATTACAGTTAATACATCGTATGCATACATTTCCATAGGTTCTAATTTATCACCAATATTATGTGGTAATTTAGGAACTGTAGGACCTACAATTAAATCAACTTCATCTAACATTTTATTGATTTCATTTCTAATAAGAGATCTTGCTTGAAGTGCTTTTTTATAATATTTTCCACTGTATTCTTGTTGTGAAATATAAGAACCAATTTGAATTCTTCTTAATACTTCTTCTCCACAAGTTTCTTCAATTCTTGAACCATATTCTCTTCCATCATATTTTCTAGTAGCTGAGAAGAATTCTACATAGTTAATAAGATAATAAGTTGGTAGACAAATATCAATATAATCAAAACTTAATTCAACAAGTTCTGCACCTTGTTCTACTAATTTATTAATAGCTTTATCAACAACATCATTGATTTTATCATCAGTAACTTCAGTAAATTCTTTTACTTTAGCTATTTTCATACCTTTTAATGGTTTTTCTTCATCTTTTGTTTTTTTAGCTATATCAGTGAAATTAGGAATTTCAGTGTTTAAAGTTGTACATTCTGAAGAATCATATCCAGTAATAGTATCAAGTGCAAGTGTAAGACCATATACATCACTTGACATTGGACCAATTTGATCAAGACTCATTGATAAATCAAGTAAACCTTGTCTTGAAACAAGACCATAAGTAGGTTTAAAACCATCAATACCACAATGTGAAGACGGATTTCTAATTGAACCACCAGTATCTGATCCAATTGCTATATCACACATTTTACCTGCAATAGCTGCAGCTCCTCCTCCACTTGAACCACCAGTGATTTTTCCAGGTGCTGCTGGGTTATTACATACTCCATAATATGATGTTTCTGTAGAACTTCCTGCTGCAAATTCATCCATATTATTTATACCTATTATAATTCCATCTTCAGCTTTAATTCTTTTTACAACAGTAGCATCATAACTTCCAATATAGTCTTCAAGAGTTTTACTTGCTGCAGAAATAGTAAAATCTTCTACATTAATATTTGCTTTTATTCCAATAACAAGACCTGCAAGTAAACCTACTTCTTCACCATTTGCTATTTTTTCATCGATTTCTTTTGCTTTATTAATAGCATTTTCTTTGTTAATTTCTAAAAACGCATTAATTGAATCATTAGTTTCATCAATTACTTTTATATAATTATTAACATTATCTAATGCTTTTATTTCACCATTTTTAATTGCATTAGCTTTTTCTAGTATATTCATTGAAACACCTAATAAGTATTAAATTATTAATTAATTATGAAAAAATTTATTTTATAATCTTTATATTAATTAATTATATATTTATTTAACTTTAAATATTTAGCTATTAAATAAACTTTTTATTTATATATTTTTTAGAATTTATTAAATCTATAATTTTTTATAAGATTAAACAAATATTATTTTTTAATTAAATTTATAAAATGGTAATATGAATAAGAAAGCTGTTGTTTTTGATAATTCTGGTACTTTAATTAAAAGGTATAAAATCTTGAAAGATGTTATAAATAAAGAATTTATTACTGATAAAAATTCATTTGAGATTATTCATAACTTTGAATCTGCTGCTCTTGTTATCCTACAGTTTAATACCTCTTGTTTGTTAAAACTTGATCCTAATACTAAAATTTCAGATTTACTTTCTGATTATAATATTGAGTTTTCTGTTAGTTATAGTTCAACTAATCTTAATAATGATGATATATTGGATATAATTAAAAATGATGATACTGCAGTGATTTCAGATATTACTGATGGATTTAGTATTTTGAAAAAACAAGTTCCAAATATGGAAATATGTAATGGAACTGCATTAATTATTGATTGTAAAAATAAGAGGATTTTATATACTATTACTACAGCAGGTAAATTGTTTGATAATGCATTATATACAGTAGATAAACTTAAAAATAGAGGTTATGAAATATTTATTGCATCTGGTGATAGAGTCGGTGCTATTAAAACCTTAACTAAATTTTTAGATATTGATTCTTCTCATGGATTTCCAACTGCAAGTCCTATAGGTAAAAAGAATATTGTTAAAGATTTGCAATCTGAGGGATATAATGTTACAATGGTTGGAGATGGGCCTAATGATTATTTTGCATTAAATCAAGCTGATTGTGGAATATTAACTATTGCTCAAAGTTTTATTGAAGAAGATTATTTACTTGTAGCTTCTGATTATATTATTAATGATTTAATAGAACTTCTAAATATATTATATTAGTATAATTATTATTGTCAAATATATATTTTATTTATCAATATTTTCTGTATATTTTCTAGTAGATATTATTTTAATTTATTAATTTTAGTTCTTCTATTATATTTTTTGTTTTTAATACATTTTCATATTTGTTTAATTCTATAATTCCATTGTTTACTTTTTTTAATAAATTTAAATCCAAATTACCTTCTTTAAGTACTAAATGTTGGTCTTTTTTTCCATTGTTATCATGTATATGATAATATATTATATTATTTAAATCAAAAAATTCTCTGCAATTATCACATGTATTTGCATGACCAGTGTCTATTGTTATGTAAGAATTTGTATTTTCTTGGATATACTCTAATTCTTCTACATTATTTCCAATAAAATTAAATCTATTTGGTAAATTTTCTACAGATATCTTAACATTCTTATTATTGTCTTTACTATAATCTATACATTTATTAATTGAATCTATTGCATAATCTATGACTACTTTTCGTATCCTTTCATCATTTCTTCCTACTTGTCCAGCATGTATTGTTATTGCTTCTCCACCTAATTTATTTGCAAGATCTATTGTTTCATATATCTGTTTAATAGATTCTTCTCTTATTCCTTTATTTAAACTTGCTAAATTTATATCAACATTAGGCCCATGTAAATATAATTTTATTCCTTTTTTATCTAAATTATTAATAATTTCTGAGTGTTTTAATAAGTTATATGGGATATATGGCCCTTCACTTAATAATTCAATTAATTCAAATCCATCTCTTTTTGCAATGTCAAACATATTTTGTATTGGTTTCATAAAAAGAGATAATGTTGAAAATCCTAATTTCATAATATTACCTTCTTTTTATATTATAATTTATTTAGAGTATTTTATAGATACTAATTTTTATTATTTTTAATTTTATTATATAAGAGATTATAGATATTAATTTATTTTTCTTAATCTTTATTATCTAAAGATTGATAGAGTATAACCTTTTGATAGTTTATAGATTTATTTATTATCTAAAAAATCATCTATTAACCATGAAGATATACTTATATTTGATCTTCTTTTTATTTGATTTCTATTAAACCATTTTGCATCTAGAATCTCGAAGTTATCTACCTCTATTTCACCACTATCATATTCTGCAGTAAAACCTACCATTAAAGAGTTTGGAAATGGCCATGATTGACTTCCAAAATATTTGATATTTTTAATATTTATTCCAACTTCTTCTTTTACTTCCCTTCTTACAGCTTCTTCTAATGTTTCTCCCGCCTCTACAAATCCTGCTAATAAAGAATAATCATTTGTTTTATAATAACTATGATATGCCATTAATAATTTATCTTCTTTTCTTATGGCTACAATTATTGCAGGAGCAATTCTAGTATAATTTAAGTGACCACATTTTGGACATTTAAGCATCATTTCTCTTTCATCTATTATATTGTGTTCTCCACATACTCCACAATATTGATGATTTTTATACCAATCTCTAACTTGTGATCCTCTTCCACCTATTAAGAATAATTCTTCATTTATATTAAATACTTCATGTAAATTATAGAATCCTTTATCATTTTTTCTATTTATTAAGTTTACTACAAAACATGCTTTATTTTTATATGTTCCAATATATAAGTCAAAGTCCACATCGAATGTTTTATACAATTCTTCTTTAGTAAGTAATGGAATATAATTATTTTCTAAATATATTTCATCATTATAAAATATTAAAAAATAAGATTTTTCATCTGTTTTATATTCTTCTTTAAAATCAATACTGTAGTTATCATAAAGGCTTGAGTTTATCATATTTGTATTATATGTTTTTATTTTATATAATCTATTTTTAAGTAAAACCTTTATATACTACTAAAGTATATCTATATATGATATATATCAAAATTTGATATAATAATTTTTATGGAGGTATATTTTGGAAGTTTTAAACTCTTATGATTTTGATAAAACTGAATTTTTTGATGAAAAATTTGTTAAAGAGCATAAAAAAATTCAAAAAGTTTTTATTAATTCTTTAACTCCTTTATTAATTCTTTGGTTTTTAAGTAAAGAAGATTTACATGGTTATGGATTAATGAAAAAATTAGATTCATTTTTTCAATTTCAAATTGAAAAAGGTATCCTTAAAAAATTTAATTCCAGTAAAGTTTATCCTATATTACAGAAAGCTGAAAGTATAGAATTTATTGAAGGTAATTGGAAAATTAATAATGGTAAGCGTATAAAAGTTTATAATTTAACTGATAAAGGTTATAAATTCCTTTATTCTATGAGAAAAAGAAATTTTTATCTACTTGAAGAACATAAACTTGATAATTTCATAGAGTTTCAAGATTTTCTCATTTCTAATCCTGATAATGACTGAAATTAAATTATAAATTGGTGATTTAATGAAATATGCAATTGAAACTTTTGATTTAACTAAAAAATATAAAGATTTCACTGCAGTTAATTCTTTAAATATGAAAATTCCTAATAAATCAATTTTTGGTATGTTAGGACCTAATGGTGCAGGTAAAACCACAACTATTAAAATGTTAACTTGTCTTACAATACCAACAAAAGGTACAGCTACTGTTGGTGGTTATGATATTAATGATAATCCTAATGAAGTTCGTAAACTATTAGGTATGGTACCTCAACAAGTTAGTTTATATAAAGATTTAACTGTAAAAGAAAATGCAGAATTATGTGCAGATTTTTATGGTGTTCCATCTGATGAGAAAGAAGATAGAATTAATGAATTAATGGAACTTGTAGATATCTCATATGCAAAAGATAAAAGAATAGGTAAAATGTCTGGTGGTCAAAAACAAAAAGCATCACTTGTAGCTAGTTTAGTTCATAGACCAGATATTTTATTTTTAGATGAACCTACTATTGGGCTTGATCCAACTACAAAAAGAGTTTTATGGGATTTAATTCAAGATTTAAATGATTCTGGACATACAATTATTTTATGTTCTCATGATATGCATGAGGTAGATATGTTATGTGATAATGTAGGAATTATAAGTACAGGTAATCTTGTTGCTTATGATTCACCAAGAGCATTAAAAGATCAATTAATCAGTTCTCAAAAAGAAGAATATACTAATCTTAATAATGCTATGTATCAATTTAAAAAAGATAATAAGGTTAATGATAAGATTTTATCTGATAGTGAAAAAGCTCTTGAGATTCAAAAACAAGAACTTTTCTCTTATAAAGAAATGTCTTTTTTACTTAAAAATCCTTCTGATGAACTTTTAAATTATATAAAAACTTTACCTTATGTTCATGGTCTTGAAGTAAATAAAAACGGTAGAATCTCTCTTAAAATTGATAAATTTGATGATAATGCAGTTACTGATATTTTAAAAGCATTATTTAATAAAGGTGCTATTATTAGTTCAATTTCTACTCAGGAACCATCTCTTGAAGATGTATTTATTAAAACAACTTCAGAAGCAGATTTAGGTCCAAGGGTTTAGTGATATTATGTTTGAATATAAAAAAATGTTTTGGATGATTAAAAAAGAATGGTTAAGTTTAAAAAGACATCCATCTCGTCTTGCTGCTATTATTATAATGCCAATTG
Source organism: Methanobrevibacter wolinii SH (assembly GCF_000621965.1). Classification (NCBI taxonomy): domain Archaea; kingdom Methanobacteriati; phylum Methanobacteriota; class Methanobacteria; order Methanobacteriales; family Methanobacteriaceae; genus Methanobrevibacter; species Methanobrevibacter wolinii. The sequence continues at coordinate 31,445 of NZ_JHWX01000021.1, read as the reverse complement.
TAATGATTTTATTATTTGGTTATGGTATGGGAGGAGACTTAACTGATTTACCTGTTGTTGTAGTCTCTCAATCTCATGGTAATCTTACAGATACAACATTAAATGATATAAAATCAACTAGTGTTTTTAAAGTTACAGATATTATGGATAATGTTACAGAGGCAAAGGAAATGGTAGATAATGGAAAGGTTAAAGCGGCTATTATACTGCCAACTAATTATGATGATGATACGAATTCTCAAAAAACGGCCACATTATATTTAGATTCTTCAGATCAAATGGCTTCTCAAACTATTGTTCCAGCATCTCAACAATTATTTAATCAATTATCTATTAATCAACTTCAATCTTCACAAACACAATCAAATCAAGCAAATCTTTCAGTACAAAATGCATCTAGTAAAAATTCAGTTTCATCACAAATTAATAGTGTTAAATCTGGTATTGCTATTCAAATTAATAGAATTTATGGTAATATTAAGTATATTGACTTTTTAGTACCTGCAGTACTTGGTATGACTGTTATGATGAGTTGTATGATGGGTATGGGTGCATCTATTGCTGGTGAACGTGAAACTGGTGAACTTGCAAGGTTATTCATGACTCCTACATCTGTTTCAACTGTTATTGCAGGTAAAATATTTGCAAAACTTTCAGTTGAAATGATGCGTGCATTAATATTATTATTTGCAGCTATTATTCTATTTAATGTTGTTGTTAAAGGAGGAATTTTACAAACATTATTCCTATTATTCCTTGGAGCAATATGTTTCGTTGGATTTGGTGTTGCATTATCTTCTCGTGCTCAAAATCAAGAGGATTATTCACAATTGGTCATGCCATTTTCTATGCCTATGATGTTTGTTTCTGGAGTATTTTATCCAGTTGAAACAATGCCTTGGATATTCCAAAAAATTGCATATATATGTCCATTAACTTATTTAAATGATGCAATGAGAGCTGTAATGATTCAAGGTCATTCACTTGGATTTGTATGGGTGGATATTTTAGTAATTTTAGGATTTACATTATTGTTCTTCTTAATAGGTGTTGTAAGTTTCGATAGGGATGTATAGGTGAAAAACATGTTTAAACAAAAGAAGTTTTTAATTATTATAACAGTAGTTCTATCATTGTCTTTAATTAGCAGTCCAATTTATAGTGCAGATTGGACTATGTTTCAGAATTCTCCAGATCATGTGGGATTTGTTGAAGAAAATAGTAATTTTGTTTCAAATCTTTGGTCTTCTAAAATTTCATCATCAATTAATTCTACACCTGCAATTCATAATAATACATTGTTTTTAATTTCAAGTGATGGTGTTTTAAACTCAATAAATATGATTAATGGAACAATTAACTGGTATAATGATTTATCTAATAATGTATCTGCTTCACCAGTTGTTAAAGATGATTTATTATTTGTTGGTGATTTAAATGGTCATTTTTATGCTTTTAATGTAAGTTCTCATAATATTAAATGGACTTTTAAAGCACCAAAAGCTATTGAATCTACAGCCGTTGTTAATGGTGATAATGTTTACTTTGGTTGTGATGATGGTAAAGTATATTCATTATCAACTAAAGATGGTAAGAAAAATTGGAATAAACAGATTGGAGGTAAAATTAAAACTCCATTAACCTTATCTAATGATACATTGTATTTTGGATCTACTAATGGAGGAATTTATGCTATAAAATCTACTAATGGAAACTCTGTATGGAATTATACTACTGGAGATGAAGTATTATCTGCTCCAGCATATGGTAATGGTAGAATTGCTGTTGGTTCTGTTGATAATACATTATATGTTTTAAATAGTTCTAATGGTAATTTACTTTGGAAACAAACAATGGATAATAAAGTAATTTCTTCACCATCAATTGATGGATACAATAATAATATTTATGTTGGTGATGATTCTGGTAATTTATCTTGTTTAGATTTAAGAGATGGAACAATTAAATGGTCTTATTTAACTGGAGGTGCTATTAGATCTAGTCCTGCTATAGTAAATAATTCTCTTGTATTTACATCTTCTGATGATACTGTATATGTTTTAAATAAATACAGTGGAAAAGTTAATATGACTTATAATCCAGGAGCTTATCTATTTAATTCACCTATTACTACATCACCAGTTATTAATGGTAATACTTTATTTGTAGCAGCTAATGATGGTTATTTATACTCCATTGATTTAAATAAACAAAATACTCCAATATCTGATTATATTTATTATGATATTGTTGTTGTTATTGTTGTTTTAATTGTAATTATTGCTTTAGTTAAATTAAATACTAGACGTAAAAATAAATAATTCATTTTATGAATTATTTTTTTATTTTTTTTATTTTTTCTTATTATAAGTTATAACTTATTAGTTATACTTATTTTTGTTTAATATTTTTATATTATTTTCTTATTTTTTATAATATTTTTTAGTATTTTTATAATATTTAATATTCTTTTGAATTAATTTTTATCTATATCTATTTCTTAGATTAATTATTTTTTTTAAAATAATTAATTTTCAATATAAAATAATTTAAGTAATAATTGAACTTTTATAAAATATTGGCTTTGTTGAAATTCTCAAAATTTTTAGAATAAACTTCTTAAAATTGATTTTTAAGTATTATTAATGTTTAAATTTTTAAAAAATAGGATTTCAACAGACCTAAAATATTTTAAATTATTAAAATTATTTTAGTTTTTAAAATTATTTACTCGTTTGAATTAATGGTTTATTAATTTCTTTAAATAAAAATAGTTTTTGATAGGTTAATTAATATGATAGTAATTAGTTTAATAAAAAAAGTAGTTTTAATAATGTTTTCAAATGAAAACATTATATTACCTATTTTATGATAGGTATTGTAATACTTGAAACATTAGTGAATCTTCCATCTACATTTTCAATTTCATCTGTAGCTGTTGTAATTTCACCAATATCTGATTCAGGTATAAATCTATTTCTTACAATCTCTGCAACATCTACTGCTCTGCTAATAGCTCTTCCACGTGCTTTTAAGATTACTTCATTTTTTCCATTATTCATTTGTGTAACTACTGCTAATACGTAATTCATTACTGGTTTACTACCGATATATATAATATTTTCTTCTGTCATTTCTAAGTCTCCTTTTGTTTTTAATTAATTATGTAAGATTATTTAATTTTCTTTAATTTCTTCTTTTCTAATGATTAGAAGTTTGTTAATAGAATCTAATACTGCTTGTACACTTGCTTTAATAATGTCTTCATTAGCTGCTCTTCCTGTAGCATAGTATCCATCATCATCACTGATTCTTACAAATACTTCACCAAGAGCATCAGTACCACCATTAATAGCATCGATGTGATATTGTTCTAATTCAATTGAGGTAGTGTCTTCTATTAATGCTTGAACTGCATTTAATGCTGCATCTACAGGACCTACACCAATTTCAGCAGTTTCTTTTATTTCATTGTTTATTGAAAGTCTTACAGTTGCTGTAGGTGAGACTGTATCTCCACTAGACACAGATAATCCTTCTAATTTTACAGCTTTTTCTTTTGCAGAGTTCATTTCATTTATTGCTAAAGCTTTAAGATCATCATCAGTGACAGCTTTACCTTTATCTCCTAATTCTTTGATTTTTCTAAATACATCATTGAATTGTTCATCAGTTAAATGTATATTATATTCTTCAAGTTTACCTTTAATAGCATGTCCACCACTTTGTTTACCTAAAACAATTCTTCTAGTTTGACCTACTATTTCTGGACTAATAGGTTCATAGGTATGTGCATTTTCCATTACACCATGAACATGAATACCTGATTCATGTGCAAATGCGTTTTTACCAACAATTGCTTTATTTGGTGGGATATTCATACCAGTAACTCTTGATACAAAGTCTGAGAGATTGTATATTTTAGTTGTATCTACATCCATTGGATGATTGTATGCAATAACTAAACTCATAATAATTTCTTCAAGTGAAGCATTTCCTGCTCTTTCACCAATACCATTTACTGTTGCATGGAATTGATTTGCTCCAGCTTCAAGACCCATTAATGTATTTGCTACACCAAGTCCAAAATCATCATGGAAGTGAGTACTGATAGGTACTTTTAATTCTTGTTTTAAATCATATATTAAAGTTTTAGCATCCATTGGTGTTAATATACCTACTGTATCTGGTACATTAATAACGTCAGCTCCAGCATCTTCCGCTGCTTTATAAACATCAATTAAATAATCCCATTCAGTTCTAGTTGCATCTTCTGCTGAAAATTCTACTTTTAATCCATGATCTTTACAATATTCAATTGTTTTTATAGTTTTGTCTTTAATTTCTTCTTTAGACATTTTTAATTTATAATCTCTGTGAAGAGGACTAGTTCCTATAAATGTATGTACATAATCAAGATCACTATCAATAACAGCATCTATATCTTTTAATACAGCTCGTGCTAATCCACAAATTGTACAATCTAATCCTAATTTTTTAACTGCTTTAGCAGTTTCTCTTTCACCTTCAGATGCTATTGGAAAACCTATTTCCAATTTATCTACTCCAAGAGCGTCTAATTTTTGTGCAATTTCAATTTTTTCATCTACAGTAAGTGCTACTCCTGGAGATTGTTCTCCATCACGTAAAGTAGTATCGAAGATTGTTATTTTGTCTTGTAAGTTTTCGTATAGTTGATCCATTTCATATATTGGTTTTCGATTCATTTTTTTCCTCCGATATACATTTGATTTATAAAAGTACAATTTGTTGTATTTTTATATAATTTAATTTCTAAATTATTTATATATAATATTATTGTTTTTATTTATTTAATATGTGTAATTTAATTTTTAATTTCTTAAATCTTATTTATTTTCCATTTAGTTCTTTTTTTCTTAATTTAAGATTTTATATTACTTAGAATAGATTTTATTTATTTTCCATCTAATTCTTTTAAGATTTTATATTACTTAGAATAGATTTTATTTATTTTTAATAAAATATACTCATTTTCTTTTTTATATTTAATATCAAATTATATTGGTTTATTATATAATTTTCTCACATGTTTATTAAATAGAAATTTACTTAATTTTATATTAGAAGTTCCTTTTCCTAATGCTTTAGTTTTTTTATTTTTTATAGCTTTTAATACACTATCAATGTCTTTTTCACAATCTATTTCAGTATAACAATCCATAATAAATTCTTTATAATGTGCATCACTAGAACCTATTTCTGCTATATTTTTTTCATTAGCTAATTTTTTACCCATATGATTTGAGTATCCTAATATAAATCTAGCATTCTTTGATTCTACACCATCAATATCTATGTTTTTATTTTTATATTTACAAAATAGGCCATTTCTATAATAACAATAAGGGTGAGGTATTATTGCTAGTCCTCCTTGTTCATGAATAAAATCTATTGTTTCTTCAGGATTTAAGCCTTTTTTTATTGTTTCTTCTACTCCTAAACCTAAAATATGGCCATATTCACTACTAATTTCTATTGATGGTATTACTAATAAATCATCATTTTTACTTAATTTTCTTGCTTCTTCATTTCCTTTTACTGTGTTATGGTCACTTATTGCTATTATATCTAATCCAAGGCTTTTTGATTTTTCTATTATTTCTTTTGGTGTATTTACTGCATCTCCTGAATAAGTACTATGTATATGTGGATCAAGTTTCATTTTATCGTCCTTATACTTTTTTATTATTTAATTGGTATTCTAATGATTTTATTAATCCTATTGTACCTGTCATCATTACATCTCCACCAGGGCATGCTTCATGATAATCAAGATTTGTATTTTCAATTAAGCTCCTTTTTGGTCCTGTAACAATCACTTTTTCTATTTTTTTAATTGGATTTAATACATGTGCTCCGTGACCATGGTCATTGTATATCTCTTCATTTGTAAGTGTTCCATTAGCTAATTTTTTTATGTATCTTTCTAATGATTCACTTGTTAAATTTCTTGTATGATGTTCAAATACTCCTTGTATTTTACCATTTTCTATTGATGCTGTTGTTGTATGACCATTACCAATATCAGTAACTATATAACTGTTTAATTTTTTAGATTCATCATCATAGCACATTCCACATATTGATGCAAATTTAGTGTCCATTATTAATGGAATATTCTTAATTTCTGTTTTTGTTTTATTTTTTAGTGTATTTTCTACTGATTTCATTCTACTATAATACTCAGGTATATTTCCATACCATCCAAATTCTTCAGGTTTCAATGGTTTATTTAATTTTTCTCTAATTTTTTCAAATCTAAAGTTTCTATCTCCCATATCTTTATTATATCCATGGTCTTGTACTGCAATTGCTATGTTATCAAATTTAAAATCAAGATCATATTCTTTTAAAAATTCAGATAATTTATCTATATCAATATCTGTAAGTTTTATTTTGCTATAATTTTTATACTTATCTATATCTTCTTTATTTGCTGTTTTTATTCCATAAGCTTCAACTTGTTTAAGATCATCTCTTATTGTTTTAGCACAGTGTTTTTCCATTACAACATCATAACCTTCTTTCATATGTTCTAATATTGCATTTTTTAATTTTCCTCCTCCCATTATTTCTCCATAAAAATAGATATTATTTTTTGTATTTCTTATTTTTTGACCTATTAACAAGTGTGGAGATGGTAAAACTAATTTTATTGAGTTTTCAACTTCTTTTTCATCATTATAATAAATTATATCCTGTGTTCCTGTTCCAATATCTATTGCTAATGTTTTCATCTTATCCCTTATTTTATTTTTATACTATTATAACTTATAACTTATCAGCTTTTTATAATAACTAATTAAATATATTAAATTAGTCTCTTAATATTCTTTTTTAAAATACTTTTATTATAACTTATAAGTTATATCTTATAATATACTTCTTTAATCTATTTTCAATTTTAAATTCATGATTTTTATAAGTTATAAGTTATAACTTATATCCTCTAACATATTATTTATAAGATATAAATTACAATATATAAGAACTAACTTAAACATACTAAGTGATAATTTTTAAGTTAAAATTTTTCACTTATACATTAAAATTTATAAGAGTTAAGTTTTCAGGTTTAAGTTTTAATTTATACTTTAGAATGTATAATGAATAAGTTAAAATTTATAAGATTTAACTTTGAGCTTTTAATTTTAACTATAAATTAAATTGTGATTTAATTTTATTTTTTTATTTTATAGAATTTAATTAATTAAAAAATTATAGTTGTGAGTTTAGACATGGGAGAAATAATAGCGATAATGAATCAAAAAGGTGGTTGTGGTAAAACTACAACTGTTGTTAATCTTGCAACATCTCTTGCAGTTATGGGTAAAGCTGTTCTTGTAGTGGATATGGATCCACAAGCTAATGCAACAACAAGTTTTGGTTTTAATAAAACAAAATTAAAACATACTATTTACTCTGCAATAAGTGGTGATGTTTCTATTAAAGAAACTACATTTCGTACTAGTATAAAAAATTTATACATTATTCCAAGTAATATTTCTTTAAGTGGTGTAGGAGTAGAGTTAAGTAAATTAGATAATTATCATATAATTCTTAAAAATTTACTTAAAGAAATTAAAGGATACTTTGATTATATATTAATTGATCTTCCACCATCTCTTGGAATTATTACAATTAATGGTTTAGTTGCAGCAGATAGTGTTATAATACCTATTCAAGCAGAGTATTATGCACTTGAAGGTGTTGCAGATTTAATTAATACAATTGATTTAGTTCAAAATAGACTTAAAAGTCCAACACATATTAAGGGTATTTTACTTACATTATTTGATACAAGGACTCGTTTAAGTAAAGAAGTATTTAATGAAATTAAGAAATATTTTGAAAATAAGGAACATATTTTTAAAACTGTTATACCAAGAAATATCAAACTAGCTGAAGCACCAAGTTATGGTAAACCTTGTATTTTATATGATCAAGAAAGTAGTGGAGCTATTGCTTATTTAAAATTAGCTCAAGAGATTTTAGATTTAGAAGAAGATGAATAAGGAGGTTTAATATGCCTAAAAAGAATAATGGATTAGGAAGAGGTTTAGATTCTTTGATTCCTTCAGATTTTTATGATGAAGATTTTGATAGTAATTCTTCAGAATCATTAGAAGATGTTTTAAATGATAAAGAAGAAAAAACTGTTGAAACTAAAGTTGAAAAACCTATTAAAGAGGATATAAATAAAGAAGCTAAAGAAGATAAAAAACCTGAAGTAATTTCTGAAGATACTGAAGATACTGAAGTTGATACTAAAGTAAATCAAGATGAATCAGATGATTTAGACGATGATCTTGTTCAAGAACATGTAAATGAAGTTTTAGAAATTGTTAAGAAAAATCCAAGAATTACTTTATGGTCTGTTAGATCATCTGCAGTATTTAGATATTTAAGAAAAACAAAGCCTGAATTTAGTATTAGTAAAGAAGCATCATCTTTAATTGATGAAGCAGTTTCTAAAAAATATCCTGATATTTGGGAATTATTTAAAGATATTTAAATATTAATTCTTTTTTTTATTATTTTTTATTTTCTTATATTCTATTTCTTTAATTAATTTTATTTTAATCTGACTTTGTTTTTATTATTTAGTTTATAGAATTTGTTTATTTTTTTGATTTTATTTTATTTGGATTTGTTTTTATTATTTAATTGGTCTTAAATTTTTTATATTTAAAAATACTTATTTAAGAATTAAATTTTAAAATAAAATCTTTTTAAGAGGCTATATTTTTTATTTACAATATTTAATTTTTAAAAGTTTTTTATTTATAAATTATAACTTATAACTTATAATTTAATTTTTTTAAAAATATATCTTAATTTTAATAAATTAGATAATTGATTATAGATAGTTGTCTAAAGAGTTTTGATATTCACCTTCTAATTTTATATAAGGTTCTGCTCTTTTTGTAACAACTCCTAATCTTTTTAAATCATCTAAATTATTAAATGGTTTTTTACGTCTAATATTAATAATTTCTCTTGCAGATTTTGTTCCAATACCTGGAACTCTTATTAAATCATGGTAATTTGCTTTATTAATTTCAAGTGGAAATATTTCCATTTTCTTAGCAGCTAATATTTTAGGGTCTTCATCTAGTGATAAATTTCCATCTTCATCAAATGCTATCTCTTTTGTTTTAAAATGATAATCATTTAAAAGTGCATCTGCATGATATAATTGATTTGTTCTTTTAAGATTACATTCTTTATTTTTTTCAAGTTCTGTTCCATTTATTGGGATAAATCCTGAAAAGTATGTACGTCGTAAATCTGTTTTTTTATATATTGATTCCATTCGTTTTAAAATTTCATCATCCGTTTCATTATTTGCACCTACAATTAATTGTGTAGTTGCACCTGATGGACAAAGATTTTTATTTCTTTTAGCTATTTTATTTATCCAATAAAGTCTTTTTAAAATATCTTTATTATAATCTTTAGTACTTGATAGTTCTGCTAAACCACTAGGACTTGCAGCTTCAATATTAATACTTACTCTATCTGCAAGTTCCATTGCTCTTTTTATTTGATCTTTTGATGCACCTGGGATAATTTTTAAATGTATATAATCTTGGTATCCATAATCTTTTCTAAGTATATTACAAGTATCTATTAGATTTTCCATTGTTTCATCTATTGAATGATTTACACCACTACTTAAAAAAAGACCATTAACATAAGCTTTATTATAATAATTAAGAAATACTCTGGATAATTCTCTTGGACTAAGTTCTAATCTTGTAAAATTTCTTTTAGAACAATTAATACAGTATTTACAATCATTATTACATTTATTTGTTAATAATGTTTTAAAAAGTGGTATAGTACATCCGTTTGCACCAGTTGCAGGATAAATTCCTGGAAGATTTACTTGTGATTTTTTCTGTTTATTTTTTGAATCACATAAATCAAATTGTGCACTATCACTTAATATTTGTGTTTTTCTAAGTTTATCCATTTTAATCATTTTATTAATAATTTTACTTATTTTAATAAGATTTTTCTAATTTTTTATCTAATAAAAATTAATTTATTTTCTAAATTATCTAATATACTATTTATATATTTATACTTTATTTTTTATCATTTTTTAAAAAACTTTTAATAATATTATTAATATTAAATTTATATATGAATATTGTATTAGCTGGAACAAGTAGTGCAGTTGGAAAAACAACAATTGCAACAGGAATTATGGGAGCTCTTTCTAAAGAAAAAAATGTACAAGCTTTTAAGGTAGGACCTGATTTTATAGATCCTTCTTATCATAGTTTAGCAACTGGAAATGTATCTAGAAATTTAGATTCTTTTTTTATGAATGATTATCAAATTAATCAGTGTTTTAAAAGGGGTTTAGAAATTTCAAATTCTAAAATTGGTATTGTTGAAGGAGTACGTGGATTATATGAAGGAATATCTCCTACTGGAGATGTTGGTAATACTGCTTCTATTGCAAAAGCATTAAATTCTCCTGTTGTTTTAATTATTGATTCAAGAAGTCTTGTTAAAAGTGCTGCTGCAGTAGTTTTAGGTTTTAAAAGCCTTGATCCTGAAGTTAATATACAAGGAGTTATTTTAAATAAAGTTAAAGGTAAAAGACATTATTTAAAAGCTAAAAAAGCCATTGAATCTTTAACAAATACAAAAGTTATTGGTGGAATCCCTAGAAATAAAGATATTGAAGTTTTACAACGTCATTTAGGTTTAGTTCCAGCATTAGAAAAAGAAACTATTGCATCTAATATTAATAAATGGGTTGAAATTGTTGAAGAATATGTTAATCTTGATGCTTTATTAGAAATTATGAAAGATTATTCCTCAAACTCTAATAAATCTATTAAAAATACTCAATATATTTCTGATAATGAAGAGTTTAAAAAAGCTGATTCCAATGAATTATGGAAAGTTGGAAATAAAAAACATGTTAAAATTGGAGTTGCTCGTGATGAGATATTTTCATTTTATTATCAAGAATGTTTTGATGCATTAGAAGATAATGGTGCTAAAATAATTGAGTTTAGTCCATATAAAGATGATGAAATCCCAGATGTTGATGGATTATATATTGGTGGAGGATATCCTGAGCTATTTACTAAAGACTTAGAAGAAAATTATTCAATGAGAAAATCTATCTATGATTTTTATAATAATGGTAATCCTATTTATGGGGAATGTGGAGGATTAATATATTTATCAAAATCTATTGATGGTAGAAGTATGTGTAATGTTCTTCCATATGATTCAAAAATGAATAAACATGTTCAAGGATTATCATATACTATTGCAGAAGCAAGTGAGGATAATCTCATATCTAATAAAGGAGATATATTCAGAGGACATGAATTCCATTATACTTCTTTAGGTACTGATGATAATGCTAAATTTGCTCTTAATGTTAAAAGAGGTAAAGGTATTAATGGTACTCAGGATGGTATTTATAATAAAAATGTAATGGCAAGTTATATTCATATTCATGCATGTTCAAATCCAAATTTTGCATATAATTTTACAAGATATATTGGTGAAAATTAGTTAAAATTATGTCCTTAATTATTGATTATATGTATAAAATTTAAATCTCATCATGATATTCTTTAACAAGGTTTTTCACTTTTAATTATTGATTATATGTATAAATTACTAGATATGGTAATTATAATAATGTACTTTGATATATGATATATTGATTAATTAGTACTAGTTAATTAGATATTATTAGATACTAAATTTAGTTAATTTAGATATTTTATTGTAGAATTTAAAATTATTTATTAGGTAATTGAAATGTTTAAAAAAAGAGACTATTTAAATCCATATATTATAGTTTTTCTTACTATTATATTTGTATTAATTTCAATCCCTATTCATTTTACAAGACCTAAATTAATACATTTTCCAAGTTCTTATGTATTTCTGTATATATTTTTAGGTATTGTATTTTTAATATTTGGATTTGAGTTTTCAGATTTTATACTTAAAAAAACTCAATTAATTAAAAAATTTTCAAAGATAAATACTAGGGTTAATAATTCTGATAGCTATTTTAGAGTATATTTAAAAAAATTAAATTTATTTGATGGATATTCTAATTTAGAGTTATTATTAGTATCTTTGATTATTTTTAGTTTAGTCTTACAGTTAATTAATTTTTATTTATTAGGTGGTATTCCATTATTTAGTGGATACCTTAAAAAGAAGGCAGCAAGTAAAATTTGGTTTTTATCATTTTTAATATTCTTACCATGTATTAATATATTACTTGCTAAGTATAATAGAAATGCTCATTATATTTTACTTCTTATTGGGATAATATTATTTTCATTAACTGGATATAGGACAACACCAATTGCAATATGTTTATCAAGTTTTATAACTTTATATTATACTCGTGAAATTAAAACTAAATACAGGATATTATTCCTAATTTTAATTGTATTACTTCTTATTGGAATTGGTTTTATTGCTATAAAATCTATTGAATGGCAACATTGGAAAATTAATCCATTAGAATTAGTTTCATATAGATCTGCATATACAATTAATATTCTTGATAAAATTGTTTATAAACAAGGAATTTCACATGGAGCACTTTTATATTCTACTTTAACAGGTTTCTTTTCATCTGTTGATCCTCGTGTTTTAGTTGGATCATATGTAATATCCAATTCTCATTCAACAACATCTACAATATTTGGTCCTTCTCTCCTTGATTTTGGATTTATTGGAATGTTTATACAGATGTTTATTTTAGGTTTTATTCTTAAATCACTTCATACAGTACAGAAATATAAACATGATATTTTTACTGCATTCTATGCTATAATACTTGCTCAAACAATAATATGGTTAGAAACAGGACCTACAGATTTAGTTGTTTGGATTTTTTATATATTGTCTATTATTGTTTTAATATATGGATTATATGAAATTAAGAATTCTTATCTTGAAACTTAATACTTAGCTATTTTTTTAGATTTTAGTATTAAGTTTTTAGCTATTTTATTTTTTTAGATTTTAATTATTTCATTTTTATAATCACTTATTTAAACAATTTATATTGGTGAATAGTTTTTATTAATTATCTTATTTTTATAATTACTTATTTAAACAATCTATATTGATGAATAGTTTTTATTAATTATCTATATTTTTATTTATTTTTTAATTATTTTTAAATTCAAATGAATTATTATTAATATTTCTATTTTATTATTTTTTTTTAGATATTTCTTAAAATCTTTATAAAATTCGCTTAATTTAAATAATTTATTTAATAAATTAATACATAATATATTTTATAAATTTTATAATTAGGTTGGTTTTTAATGGAAGATTCTAAAAAGTCTAAAAATCTAAATATATCTAATACTAATAAAGAAAATTATGAAGATGATGTATTATTAAATCAGCTTCACATGAGTCCAGATGAATTTAAAGATGAATTTGGAGTATCTATAAATGAATTTGAACAAGATGTGGGAGTATCTGTTAATGAGTTATTAGATAATTTAAACCTTTTAGATGATGATGAAAATAAGGTTCATACTGATTCTAATTCTAATATTATTAAAGATACTGAAGAAAATGATGATTCTATTGTAACTGGTATTAATGAAGCTAGAGAATATTTTAGACGTAGTAAATTTGCACCTAAAGATAATCCAAATAAAGTTGAACTTAGAACTTTAGCTTTTGCATGTGAATTAACACCAGCTAAAACTATTATTCCTGTAATTAAATGTATTAAGGGTCTTGAAGAAAAAGGAGAACTTAATTGGAAACATACTAGAATTATTGGCCTATATCATGGTGATGGTGTTAAGGAATTAATTGAACCATATTGTGATCAAGTTTTTTATATTGGTCAAGGAAGAAGAGCAAACCAATCTAATAAAGGCAATACTCATCTTGCAGGTCTTATTTTTAGAGATATTTTTAGAGCTCTTAAAGCAATGATAGGTGAACAAATTGATCTTCTTATTACTTGTGGTAATGCTGGAGATGTAAGAAAATCTATTGCTGCTGCTAAATTATTAAGAACTCCTGTATTACATATTGAACAAGATATTTACAATCCTATTGAATTAATTTCACAGGCTAACCTTATTACAGTACCTTCTAATGACTATGAGTTATATCTTAAAATACAGTATGGCCTTAAGAATGTTATTAATATTGGTGGATATCCAATGGCTAAATATGTTCAAGATCAAGTTTTAAATAGTGATTTATTATCTAAAGAAGATATTGAAAATAAATATGGTTTTAGTCATTATATTCTTGTTTTACTTGGGGGAGACTTAAAAAAAGAAGATTTATCTGATTTGATTCCATTAATTGATGGATTTGATTATCCAACCCTTGTTGCACCTTTTAGATTTGATAAATCTTATGTTGAAAATTTATCTAAATCTCCTAAAGTTAAAATATTAGATAATCATGTAGATATTATTAGTTTAACATATTCTGCTGATGCACTTATTTATGGTGCAGGTATGGGTATGACTATTGAAGCTGGAGTATTAAAAGTACCTTCTATTAAAATTTATGGCTATCATGTTTTCCATAGTAGTATAAATCTTGCAAAAGAATTAAATATTCCTATTGTAAATATTTGGGATATTCCAAGGGCATTAAGAAAATTATATCCTCCTAGCGGGGATCTTGTTGAAAATGGTCAATTAGCTATTTATAATCTTGTTAATATTATAAATAACTTTAATTACTCTCTTAAAAAAGGTAATATTAGAAGTACTTTTAAAATTTGGAGAGCTAGATCTAAATTTAAAAACTCTCAAAAATAATCATGTTTTATATTTAAATTTAATTTCAACTCTTTTTATCTTTTTATATTTTTTTGATTTTTTTTGAAAAACTATTTTTTTAAAAATTTAATTTTCTAGAATTAGTCTTTTCTTGTTTAGAGATAAATTATATAGAAATTTTAATTTTATTAAGGTATATTTTTATTTTCTTTTTTATTATAAGTTATAAGATTTAACTTATAAATTCTAATTATATTTTTTTATTATATCTTATAAGGTTTAACTTATAAATTATAATTATCTTATTAATTTAATTATAAGTTATAAATTATAAGTTATAAATTATAAGTTATGTCTTCATTAATTTAATTATAAAATTATTTTTATATTAAATATTATAGTTTTTTTAAGATTTATGGTTTGATATTTTTTTAATTCTAATTATATTAAAATTAAAATTGTTATTTTTTTAAAAATTTATTATAGACCTTTATTTTTTATAATAAACCTTTATATTTCTTTTTTTATTTAGTTTATAATGAAAATTATATTATATTATTTAAGTTTTTTGGTTTATTTATAAACAAAAATACTTAATAAGTATTTTAATATACTATTATTTGTGATATTATGGTTGTAAAAATTGGAATAGTTAAAAGCGGAAATATTGGTACATCACCAGTATTAGAATTATTACTTGATGAAAGAGCAGACAGACCTAATATTGATGTTAGGGTATTCAGTTCTGGTGCAAAAATGAACCCAGAACAAGTAGAAGAAGTAGTACCTAAGGTAAAAGACTTTGACCCTGATTTCTGTGTTTTCATAAGTCCTAACCCAGGAGCACCAGGTCCTGCTAAAGCAAGAGAATTATTATCTGAAGGAGACATTCCAGCATTTGTTATTGGAGATGCTCCAGGTAAAGGTAAAAAAGATGAAATGGATGAACAAGGTATTGGTTACATTATTGTAATGGCTGATCCTATGATTGGAGCTAGAAGAGAATGGTTAGATCCTACTGAAATGGCTTCATTTAATGCAGATGTAATTAAAGTATTAGCTGCAACTGGTGCTTACAGGTTAGTACAAGAAACATTTGATAAAATCATTGCAGATGTTGATGCAGGAAAAGATGTTGAATTACCAAAACTCATCATTACTGCTGATAAAGCTGTTGAAGCTGGTGGATTTGCAAACCCATATGCAAAAGCAAAAGCTTATGCTGCATATGAAATCTGTGGTAACTTAGCAAAACTTGATACTAAAGGATGTTTCATGATGAAAGACTACAAAGATTTCTTACCTGTTGTAGCTGCTGCACATGAAATGGCTAGAGTTGCTGCTAATTTAGCTACTGAAGCAAGAGAAATAGAAAAATCCAATGATACAGTAATGAGAACCCCTCATATGGGTGATGGTTCAATTGGATCTAAAGTAGAATTAATTTCTAAACCACAATAGATTAAAGTAGTTTTTTAACTACTTCTTCTACTTTTTTTATAATTGATTAAAGCTTTTTTTTAGATTTTTAACTATTTTTGTATAAATTATATATTATAATCTATATGTATTATTCTATTTTATCTATTTTTAATGATACATTTTATTTAATTAATTTTCTACTTAATTATTTTAAATAGATTTAAATTTATTTATAAAATTATTGTTTAATTTTTATAATATTTAGTTATTTAATTTTATTAGATTTTTTAAACTTATTTTATTTTATTTAAATAGTAAAAATAGTATTTATAAAAATTTATTTCACAAATTCTTATTTTTTAAAAAATTATTTAGTTTATTTTGAAAATTTGTTTTATTTAAAGTTTTAATTTTTAGCTTGTTTAAATCCTATTAAATAGTATTAATACCTAGAAATTGATTTTAAAAAAATATAGGGTTGTTGAATTCCTATTTTTTATAAAAATTTAAATAATAATTAATGCTTGAAAATCAATTTTAAGAAAATTTATTCAAAAGATTTCGAGGATTTCAACAAAGTCAAAATGTATTATAAAAATTAGAAAGATTTCAACAATCTTAATAATATAAAAATAATAAAAAATAGATGGTTTTATTTTATAAAACACCTTTAGTACTAGGTATTTTATCATGTTCAATTTTACATGCTTCTTTTAATGATTTAGCAAATGCCTTAAAAAGTGCTTCAGCTTTATGATGATCATTAAAACCAGAAACTTTAGCATAAAAGTTTATTTTAGCTGAATCAGCAAATGATTCAAAGAAATGTATTATGTTTTGACTGCTTACATCTCCAATTTTTTCATTAGTAAAATCAACATACATATTACAATAACTACGACCACTAATATCAATTGCAACTGTTGCAATTGAATCATCCATAGGAACTGTTGCATCAGCCATCCTTTTAATACCTTTTTTATTGCCAATTGCTTCTTTAAATGTTTCACCAAGTAATATACCAACATCTTCAATAGTATGGTGATCGTCTACTTCTATATCTCCTTTTGATTTAATATTTAAGTCAATAAAGCTATGTCTTGAAAATGATTCTAGCATATGGTCTAAGAAATGTAAACCAGTATCAATATTGTAATTTCCTTCACCATCTATGTTTAATTCAATTTCAATATCTGTTTCTGATGTTTTTCTTTTAAGTTTAGATTTTCTAGCCATTATATCACTGGTTATTATTTATTTTTATCCATTTCTTTCAACTAAAATTGCATCTTGTTTACATGCCATTGCACAAATGGTACAAACATGACAATATTGGAGATTTGATGCATGTGCAATATTATTGCTTATTTTCCAAATTTTACCACCTTTTGGACAGATTTCTTTACAATCTCCACAACCAATACATTTTTCCTCATCAACTATTATTTTTAAAATTTTAAACACCTCATATTTTTAGTGTTGCTATTGAAACAGCTTTAAATCCAATATAAACTTCTTTACCTATGGTTAATTCTAAATCTTTAGAAGCAGAAACGGTAACATCTGCACATATTGGTATGCCATCAACATCAATTTTTACTCTAATCATTTCATCTTCTAATTTTAATTCAACTATTTTACCTTTTAAAACATTACGAATACTGGATTTTTGTGGTTCTAGCATAATGAAAATATTATCATAACTAATTAATGCAATTATTCTATCTCCAACATTGTATTCTTCATTTAATGGAATTGTAATAATTGTGTTTCTCATTTGTATTTTCATTATTCTTTTTGATTTATCAATTTCAAGAACAGTTGCTTCGATTTCATTAACCTCTCTATGAAGCTCCATTATAGCATTGATTTTCTTACATTCCTTAAGAATCATCTTACCTTCTTCAGTTAAAGTAGTACTACCTCCACCACCTTTTCCACCTTTTGTAGTGTTTACTACTGCAATATCTAAATTAGATTCAATTTTATCTATATAATTTAGTGCAGTTCTGTAAGATACTCCAGTTTTATCAGCAGCTTCTTTAATTGAATTAGAAGAATTAATATATTTTAAAAGATTAAATTTCTTCTGATTAAGTAAATAGGATTTACCATCTAAACTTATTTTATATTCAACATCTGCAGTTACTTTTGTCATAAAATTACCTACCTATTGTAACTACATATACTTTTATTATTAAAGTAATTTAAAATTTTTTATATTAATATTTTTATTTTAAAATATTATAATAATAGGAATAATTAGTTTTATTATTCTATTCATTTATTGTTTTTTCTTCAATTTTTTTAACTATTTTTATATAAATTCCTTTTAAAGGACCAAATTTATTGTTTAAGCTTTTCATTCTTTCTATATCTTCAGATTCAAATATTCTAAGATAAATTAAGGAAATTAGATATATTATAGGACTTAAAATTACTGCAAGTATTAATCCATATACATTATTTGGAATTATATATAAAATTATACCCATTATAATACTTGCTAAGATGATTTTATTTAGTTTACTATATTTTAATTTAGATTTAGTAAGTCTTAATGTTATATAAACTGTAGGAACTGTAAATATTATTGTTGATATTGTTGTTGCAAGAGCTCCTCCAACAATTCCCATTTTTTGAATTAAAAACCAGTTAAGAATTATATTTAATCCAGAACCAAGAAGTAAAATATACATTGATATTTTTGGGTGTCCTATACCTTGTATAATACCTGTTGATACACTATATAATGCATAAAATGTCATACCAATAACAAGTATAGCAAGTGCACTTCCTCCTAATGAATATTGTGCATTTGTGAAATAAACAACTCTCATTATTGGTTTTGCAAATATCATAATAAAAACACATAATGGTAATGTTAATAATATTGAATATTCATAGGATTTAAATACATAATGATTTAATTGTTTTTTATCTCTTTTTACATATGCTTCTGCTGCTGCAGGTAATATTGTTGTTGCAATAGATGTAGATACCATTAAAGGTAATCTAGCAATAGGATCTGCTGCTGTAAAATATCCAATTAAAGTACTTGTTAAGAAGATACCCATAATAAAAGTAGAAATACTGTAAATAATCATTTCAGCAAGTGCTGTAACAGTTACAGGAATTGAAAAACTAATAAGTTTTTTTGCAAGTTTTAATTTATCTTTTATACTAATTTTAAAATTTGGATTTTTAATTTCAATATATTTTCCCATATATTTTTTGTATATATATACACCAGAAATTGAACTTAAGAAAAATCCTATAACTGAACCTAATACTGCACCAAAAGCATTTAATCCAATTAATACAAATCCTGTAGCAAAAATAATCATACCTATTTGTTCAACAGCTCTTGTTGCTACGATGTATTCCATTTTATATACTCCTTGGAATGCACCTCTAAATGCACCAACAATTACACTAAATGGAGTAATTAAACCTACAGCTTGTAATGGGAGTAATGCAATTGGATTTTTAAATACAGAATATGCTAACCATGGTGCTACAATGGTTATCATAATAAAACCCATAAATATTCCTAAAAAAACCATGATTTTCAGTGATGTTTTTATGGTTTGTCTAGCCATATCTTCTTTGTTTAGAGTATTATATTCAGATACATATTTAGCTATTGCAGGTGGAAGTCCACCTGCAGATAATATTTGAAATACTCCTTGGAATGGTAGAGTTAAACCTAAAATACCATACATTGCTGGTCCTAGTAAGGAAGCCATTAAAAAACGATAGAGATATCCACCAATACGAAATATTATATTTCCTATTAATATGAAAAAACTACCTTTAGCTACCTTAGATTCCGTCATTTTAGCACCATTTAAAAATAATACTTTTAAAACTATATTTAAAATTTTATATAAACTTTGTTGTTTTTTCTTTATTCTCTTTTATATTTCCTGTTTTTAATTTTTTTATAAAATTTTGCTTATATTATTTCTTATTATTCTAAATTACTGTCTATTGTTTTTTAATTATTCAAATATTTTATTAAATCAATTTTAGGTTTAAAAATCAGATATATTCCTTTTATATTATAATTCAATTAATTATAATCATTAATTTAATAAATAATCTCTTAAATTATAATTATTTAAAAAATAAGTTAAAAAAAGATTCATGTTTTTATATTTATTGAATATATTTATCTAATGCTTTAATATATTCATTTAATGTTCTATTTAAGCTTTCAAATCCATATTTATCTTTTTTAATTTCTTCTAAACTATCTTGTGACCAGAAACATGCACCTAGATTAGATCCAAATGGACCACCACTTATTGGAATTATTCCATGTAATATATAATATGTGTTTATTTCTTGTATTGCAAGTTCTTGTCCACCACATCTATCTCCTCCTATTGCAATACTCATACCTATTTTACCTCTTAATAAATTATAGTCAATTGCTTCAAGTGCTCTTGTTCTATCCATAACAGATTTTAATTGAGCACTGATACCACCACTATGTATTGGAGATGCTATTATTATTCCATCAGCTTCTTGTATTGATTTATAAAATTCACACATATCGTCTTTGTTAATACATTCTTTATTTTCAATACAGTAATCACAATGGAAGCAGTATCCAATTTTTTTCCCTTTAACTCCTAAAAATTTAGTTTTGAAATTGTTTTCATCTAATTTTTTAAGGGTTTCTTTTAAAACATATTCTGTTGTAGCAGATCTAGGGCTTCCACATATTCCTAATATTAATTTATCTTCTCTTTTCATAATTTTTAATTATATTTTAATTTAATAAATTTTTATCTTTTTAGATTTACTTTTAAAATCTTAAAATTTAATTGTCTTTTATTAATAGTAATATGTATATAAAAAGAATTTTAAATATTTAAATAGTATAAAAATTTTTAATAACTCTTATTTTTGGTGTAATAATGAGACATGTTAAAGGTATTGTTAAGAAATATTCTAGAGAATATACTAGAACTTTAAAGGATGGTAAAAGAAAAACCTATAAAACAGAACAAATTCAGATTACAATACCTAAACAAGATAATGTTTTTGAAGATAAAGAAGATGTATTAATTTTCCCATATTCTGAAGATATCTTAGATTATGATACTAAAATTACTTCATTAAAAGAAAAATATTCTCAATTAGAAGAAGAAAATAGGAATCTTAGTTTAAAACTTGAAAATTTTAATAATTTAGATAAAAAGAATCAAGAACTTAATTTTAAACTTAGTAAATTTGAAGATTTAGATAAAGAAAATAAGGATCTTTTATCTAAGCTTAATGAGTTTGAGGATTTAGATAAAAAGAATAAGGATCTTTTATCTAAGTTTGAAGATTTAGATAAAGAAAATAAGGATCTTCTATCTAAATTAAATGATTTGAATAGTGAGAATCAAAAACTTAATTTAAAGCTTGAAGACTTTAATAATTTAAAAGATGAGAATGTTGCACTTAATAATAGACTTAATGAACTTTTTAATTTAGAAAATGAAAATAAAATACTTTTATCTAAACTTGAAAGTCTTAATGATTTAAAAGATGAGAATATTGCACTTAATGAATCTATTGAAAATCTTAAATCTTTAAAAGAAGAAAATTTAGAACTTAAAATAAAACTTCAAACTATTGAAAATTTAAATGAAAATAAAGATTCTACTGAAGAAAAAGATAAATTAATTTCTCAACTTCAAGAAGAATATATTAATCTTTCTAAAAAATATGATGATATTCAAGAAGAGTTATATTCTACTCGATATGATAAAATTTCAAATGAATACACTATTAAAAGACTTAAAAATTTTATTTTAAATCAAAATTAGTTTAATCTTAGATTAGTTGAAATGTTTTATTTAGAGATTTAACTTAATTAATATTTAAGTTTAAAAAAAGTTTTCTTAAATTTTTGAAGATTTTAATAGATTTTAAGAATAATTTTTTATTTTATTAAGAATTAGTTTTTTCTATTTTTAAGTTAATTTACTTTATTAAAAATTAGTTTTTTTTATTTATTTTATAATTTTATATCTATTTTTAATTGAATAGATTATTTAAGGATTTTAAAGCATTTTTTATTAAAATTAGATATTTAAAATTTTAATTAAATTTAATGAAATATTAAATATTAAATTTATTTAATTAGATTCATTATTTATTTCTATATCCTTTTTCTTCTTTTTTAGTGAAATGTTCTTGTTCTGATTCATAGTTTTTATTCCATCTTTTAAGATTTGGTATGAAATTTATAAGTAATCCAGTTGCATCTCCTTCTCTTAAATCAGGATTTTTATCTAACATTTCTTGAGCTTTTTTAACAATCATATCTTCTACTGTTAAATCAGGTTCTGTAAATTCACCATTTTGATAACAATCTATACAATAATATTCATTTGGACTACCATCTTTATTTGTTCCAAGTTCATCTGTTCTTGTCATTGGTTTACCACATGAATTACAAAATCCCATATTATCACCTAATTATTAAAAAATCTCTATATATTAAAAAAAGTTAAAAAAAGAAAAAGTAATAGTTAAATATTTAAATAGTTTCATCTTCATCGAGAGCAAGTCTCATATTATCTGGGTCTACAGGGAAATGAGCTAAGAAATCATCAGCAGCCCTTCTAGGATCTCTAGAACCAATGATGTATCTTCCTGCAATAATAATGTCTGCTCCTTTTGAAGTTGCTTCTTCAACTTTTTCTGGAGTTATTCCTCCAGCAACAGCAATTAAACCATTACCTAAAATTTTCTTAATTTCTTTAATATTACCCCATTCAGTCATATCGCTAGTATCTTCACCTTTTTCAGCTTTACTAGTTTCTAAATCTACATTTCTGTGGAGTAAAACAATATCTGGTTTTAATTCAGGTTTGATTTGTTTAAGTTTTCCAGTAAAGTCATCTACATTCATCATATCTAAGATTGAGTAAATACCTTGTTTTTGTGTTTCATGAATAGCTTTTTCAATAGATTCAACAGTTCCAAGACCAGAAATTGCTACTGCATCAGCAGTTTCATCTGCTGCCATTTTAACTTCTACTCTTCCTACATCTAAAGTTTTTAAATCTGCAATAATAAATGCATCAGGACGTAATTCTCTGATTTTACTTACTACTCCTACACCGAATTTTTTAACAAGTGGAGTTCCTGCTTCAATGAGGATTCTTTCTCTTTGTGGAAGTGCATTCATGATTCTTTCTACAGCATCTAAGTTGTCTAAATCAAGAGCAACTTGTAAGTATGGTGGATTCCATAATCTTTGTACTTTGAAGCCCATAATTGGGTGAGTTCCACGATCTTTTTCTGCTAAAACTTTTTTCATATCTGGGTATCCATTCATTGCTCTTCTAATTGCTAATTTAGTAGCACCATAATTGTATTGGTATATTTTTCTGTAATCTTCAGCACCAGGTCCAATAAATACAGAAACTAATATAACAATATCATTTACAATATCTTTAGGTATTATTCCTTCTTCTACTGCATCAGCAACAGCTCTACCTACAGCGGTTTGTGCAGGTCCAAATACTTTACTTGCATCTTCTAAGTTTCCAACTGTAACTTTAGGAATAATTGCAGTTGCAGGTTTAGTCATTAAGTTTGGTCTAATAACAGTAAGAAGTGGTGTGTGTCCTACTGATAAATTAGTTAAACTTGTAGCAAAAGCAGTACCTGCTGGTCCTTCTTTATCACCAATTATTAAATCAACATGAGCTAATTCGTCTCCATTTCCAATGAGAGCTTCTCCTATATTATACATTTCATATCCTCCAATCATATCATTACTTAGAAAGTAATCATGAATTTGATTATTATATATTATGTTATTAAATACATAAATATTTTTTATTAAATTTATTTTTATATTTTTTATTATTTTAAATAATTTCTATTTTACACTTGAAATCCATGTCTATAAATATAAATTTATATAAGTTAAAATCTTAACTTATATACTTAATATTTATTTAGAAGTGGATTCTATTTGCAGTATTTCTTGGTATAGGTAATCTTCTGTAAGGCATTCCTTTAGTTTTTTCATGAATTTCATCTATTAATTCATCAATAGTCATATCCACTTTTTCACCAGTTTCCCTTACAGTTACTTGGAATTTATTATTTTCTAATTCTTTATCTCCAATAACGAATACATATGGTACCCATTCTTTTGCAGCATTCCTAATTTTTTTACCTACTCTATCTTCAGTATTATCTATATCTACACGAATATTATTTTCACTTAATTTATCTGCTAATTCATTAGCATATTCAAAGTGTTTATCTGCAATTGGTAAAATTCTTACTTCAATTGGACTTAACCATACAGGTAACATTGGTGATTTTTCATTAATTTCTGTTGCAGTTTTTTCAAGTAAACTACAAATAACCCTTTCAATACTTCCAGTAGGTGAACAATGTAAGATTGTTGGATGATGTTCTTCGTTATCTTCACCAAGGTAGTTAATATTGAAACGTTTACCACTTTCAACATCTATTTGTACAGTAGGGTTTTCAATAGGTCTTCCAAGATAATCAATTGCTGCAAAGTCTATTTTACAACTCCAGTAATGTTTTCTTTCAGGTAAAATTTCTAAAAGCATTGGTTTACCTATTCTTCTTGCAGTATTGTACATCCATTCTTTATGTTCATCATAAAATGCTTTAGTTGCTCTAAAGATAATTTCATAATTAACATCTAAATCAACACCAGTTTGTACACACATATCTACTTGTTTATCAAATTCTTCTAAAGTATTATCCATATCTTTACAGAAAGTATGGAAATCTGGCATTGTAAATGCTCTTAATCTTTTAAGTCCTACAACTTCACCTTTTTGTTCATATCTGAAACTGTAAGTAGATAACTCATATACTTTTGCAGGAAGGTTTTTCCAAGTTAAGTATGTATCTCCAAGTACTCTAAATGCACCGAAACAACATGCAAATCTAAGCATTAATGGATTTTTAGTAGCAGTTCTATATTGTCTTTCTCCAAATTTAGCTGCATGTTCTCTAATTGCATCATTTTCAAGATTGTAGAAAATTGGGGTTTCAATAGGCATTGCACCTTGATCTACTACTAAATTGTATACATAATCAGATAATAAATCACGTACTAAACGACCTTTAGGATACCATTTAAGATTTCCAACATCTGAAGCTGCTTCATAATCACATAATTCTTTTTCTCTCATTAATTTAACATGAGGAGGTTCACATTCTTCAGATTTAGCAGTACCTAATTCATTTTTAACTAATGTTTCTAATTGGCTTGTATTATCATATTCATAGTTTTCTGGGTCATAAGTTTTACCATCAGAAAGTATGAACCATTCTGATTTAGGACCTTCTTTTTTCTCTTCTTCATCATCAGACATATCTGATGTAATAGTTCTTGAAAGTTCACTTAATGGATGACCTTTACAAGATAATTTAAATCCTTTATACCAACCAAATGGAACTCTATATACATTGTATCCATCTTCTTTAAGGCTTTTTTCAGCATTTTCTAATATTTCTATTGCAAATTTTGGAGAGCCTAATGAAGAAGATAAGTGAGCATAAGGATATAATACAATATTTTCTGCTTTAACATCATTGTATACTTTTTTAACTTCTTTAACCATATTTTTAACGATTGCATCAGGATTTTTCTCATCTTCTTTCTCAACAGATGTGAAAACAACTAATGATTCATTAAAATCTCCTTTTTTATGAGCATCATCAATTTTTTCTGCTACAGGAGTTTTGTTTTTTGTCTCATATTTTAAATAATCTGAATGAATAAGTAATATTCGCATTTAATCACCTATTGTAAAAATTAATAATTTAAAAAATTAGTATAAATTTTTTATTATAACATTTTAAATTTTGTAGATAATATTATTTATATTATATTTTTTTATAAACTATTTTTATCTAATTTTTTTATTTTTTAAAAATTTTTTTATAAAAGAAATTATAAATAATTAGATGTCTACTTTTTATCGTTTTAAAAATGATATTAGGTTTTTAAAAATTTATTCTTAACTATTAATTTTTAAGTGATTATATGAATAGTGATAATGTAAAAAAAGGCCCACAAAGAGCACCACATAGATCTCTTTTAAGAGCTTGTGGTCTTAATGATGATGATTTTAAAAAACCATTTATTGGTATAGCAAACAGTTTTACTGAGGTTGTTCCTGGTCATATACACCTTAGGGAATTAGTTGAATATATTAAAAAAGGTATTATTGAAGCTGGAGGAATTCCTTTTGAATTCAATACTATGGCTATCTGTGATGGTATTGCAATGAACCATGAAGGTATGAAATATTCTCTTCCTTCAAGGGAAATTGTTGTAAGTACTGTTGAAAGTATGGCTAAAGGTCATAGTTTTGATGGTTTAGTACTTCTTCCATCTTGTGATAAAGTTGTACCAGGTATGTTAATGGCAGCTGGTAGATTAGATATTCCATCTATTGTTGTTACTGGTGGACCAATGAAACCAGGTCATTATAAAGGTAAAAATGCTGATTTAATTACAGTTTATGAAGCTTGTGGTGAATTAGCTGCAGGTAAAATAACTGAAGAAGATTTAAATGAACTTGAAAAAGTTGCATGTCCAGGTGCAGGTAGTTGTTCTGGATTATTTACTGCAAACACTATGGCTTGTGTTACTGAGACTTTAGGTATGAGTCTTCCAACTTGTGCAACTGCTCTTGCTCTTTCTGATGATAAAAAAGAAATTGCATTTGAATCAGGTAAACGTATTGTTTCATTAATTAAAGAAGATATTAAACCTTCTGATATTATGACTCAAGAAGCATTTGAAAATGCTATTGCTATGGATATGGCTCTTGGTGGATCTAGTAATACTGCTCTTCATATTCCGGCTATTGCAGCAGAACTTGAAGATAAAGGAGTATCTGTAAATCTTGATTTATTTGATAAAATTAGTAATGAAATTCCACATATAGCACTTCTTTCACCTGCTGGACAACATACTATGTTTGATCTTCATAATGCTGGAGGTATACCTGCAGTATTAAAAGCTATTCAATCTAAATTAAACAAAGATTGTCTTACTTGTAGTGGTAAAAAATTAGGTGAAATCATTGATGAAGCTGAAATTAAAGATTCAGATGTTATTCATTCAATGGATAACCCTATACATAAAGAAGGTGGATTAGCAGTATTAAAAGGTAATCTTGCACCAAATGGATCTATTGTTAAAAGAGGTGCTGTACCTGATGATTTATTACATCTTAAAGGACCTGCTAGAGTATATAATAGTGAAGAAGATGCTGTTGATGCAATATTTGGTGGTAAAATCAATGAAGGGGATATCATTGTAATTAGATGTGAAGGTCCAAAAGGTGGACCAGGTATGAGGGAAATGTTAAACCCAACATCTGCTATTACTGGTATGGGTATTAAAAATGTTGGTCTTATTACTGATGGAAGATTCTCTGGAGGAACTAGAGGTCCATGTATAGGACATATATCTCCTGAAGCTAAAAGTGGAGGACCTATTGGTCTTGTTAAAGAAGGAGATATTATTGAAATTGATATCTTAAATAAAAAACTTAATGTTGAATTAAGTGATGAAGAGTTAGAAGCAAGAAAAGGTACTATTGACCTTCCAGATAAAGAAGTTAAAGGTTGGTTAAATATTTATAGACGTTCAGTTTCTTCTGCTGATAAAGGTGCTATTTTAAGATAAATTATTTATCTTAATTTTTTTCTTTTTTTCATTGATTTTTATCATTAACCTTTGTTTAAACATATTATTTTTTAAATTTAATTATTATACTTAAGTTAATTTTTAAATAGAATATCTTTTTTTTAAGCTAAATTTTTTATAATTTTAAATACTAATTTTTAAATATTTATAAAATAAAATATAAAACTTAGTTTAATAAAATTGTTTTATATTTATTTATTAAATTTTATTATTAAATTATAAATCTAGTTAAATATGCTTTATAGATTTTATATACTGAGTTT
This sequence comes from Methanobrevibacter wolinii SH, assembly GCF_000621965.1. Lineage (NCBI taxonomy): Archaea > Methanobacteriati > Methanobacteriota > Methanobacteria > Methanobacteriales > Methanobacteriaceae > Methanobrevibacter > Methanobrevibacter wolinii. Next base: position 3,195 of record NZ_JHWX01000021.1, on the reverse strand, counting down.
ATATTGATATTTTACAATTTACTAGTTTATTTAAATTTTTTTATTTATTAAATTCATAAAAAGGTGTTTCTTTGTCTGACACGAAAGAAATAATTCTTTATATTGTAATAATTTTTGTAGTCTTAATTGCAGGACAACATTTAAATGTTGTAGTATCTGGAAGTATGGAACCTGTTTTTTATAGGGGAGATATAGTCGTTGTTGAAAAGACTGATTGTTTCGGTATAAATGAATTTAATCCAAATGATGTAAAAGTAGGAGATATTGTTGTTTATGATGCAACATGGTATAATAGTCCAGTTGTACATAGGGTAATTAATATTACAAATATTAATGGAACAACATATTATGAGATTAAAGGAGATAATAATAAGCTTCCTGATCCTTATCTGGCTACTAGTAGTCAAATTAAAGAAAGAGTTCTTACTGTTAATGGTCAACCATTAATTATTCCTAAAATAGGGTATATCTCTATTTGGTTTAAAGGACTTTAGAATAAATCTTCTTTTTATTAAATTTAAAAAACTTGAGTTTTTAACTCTATTAAATTAATTTTTATTATAGGTGAATCAATGTATAATGAAATAGAAAAACTTGCTATAGATGCTTTATATGATGCTACTTGTAAATTAGATGCTGAAATTCCTAAAGATAAAATTACTTTAGAATTTCCTCCAAATCATGAATTAGGAGATATTGCATCTACTGTTGCATTTCAATTAGCACCTGTATTGAAAAAATCACCTGCAATGATTGCACAAGATATTGCAGAGGTAATTGAATGTCCTGAAATTTATACTAAAATTGAATCTAAAGGACCATATGTAAACTTCTTTATTGATTATAATTCATTTGCAGTTGGATTACTTAATTCAATTAATGATAATTATGGTCAATTAAGTAAAATTGATGAAAAAATAGTTCTTGAACATACTAGTGCTAATCCAAATGGTCCATTACATATTGGACATATTAGAAATTCAATTATTGGAGATTCATTAACAAGACTTTTAAAAGCTTCTGGTAGAGAAGTTGAAACACAGTATTATGTTAATGATATGGGTAGACAACTTGCTATGGTTGTTTATGGTATTAAAGAATTAGGTTTAAAAATAGAAGATCAAGGTGAAGATAAAGTAGATCATAATATTGGTCAAATCTATCTTAAAGTAAATCAAAAATTTAAAGAAGATCCTTCACTTGAATCTGGAGTGGATACTTTAATTAAAGAGTATGAAAAAGGGGATAATGAAGAATTAAATAAATTATTTGAAGATACTATTAATCATTGTCTTGATGGAATAAAAGCTACATTAAAACGTATGCATATTAAACATGATAAATTTGTTTGGGAAGGAAAATTTGTACGTAATGGTGATGTAGATAAATATGTTGATGAAATGGTTGAAATAGGCTATGCTCGTATGGAAGATGTTTTACGTCTTCAACTTGGTGAGTTTGGTATTAAAAATAGTCTTGTTTTAAGAAGAGCTGATGGTACTTCACTTTACTCTACAAGAGATATTGCATATCATATGTATAAATGTGACCAAGGAGATATTGTTTTAGATATTCTTGGTGCAGATCATAAACTTGCATTCCGTCAAGTAAAAGCTGCTCTTGAGATTCTTGAAAAAATAAAATCTAATAGTGATGAAGTAGAAGTTTTATTCTATGAATTTATTACATTACCTGAAGGAAGTATGTCTTCACGTACTGGTAACTTCATCTCTGTTGATGAACTTATTGATGAATCAGTAGAAAGAGCAAAAGAAGAAATTAAATCTAGACGTGAAGATTTATCTGAAGAAGAAATTGATGAAATTGCAGAAGAAATTGGTATTGGAGCAGTTAGATTCTTTATTGCTAAATTATCTCCAGAAAAACATATAAAATTCAAATGGGAAGAAGCATTAAACTTTGAAAGAGGTTGTGCATCTATTCAATATGCTCATGCTCGTGCTTCTAAATTACTTTCAAAAGCAAAAAATCAAGGTATTGATTTAGATAATTTAAAATTTGAAGATAATTGGGAACCTAATGAATTAGAATGTGATCTTGTTAGAACTTTAGCTAAATATCCAAAATTAATTGCAGAATCTGCAGAAATTAGAAGAATTCATCCAATTGCAGCATATTGTCAAGAATTAGCAAGTGACTTTAATAAATTTTATAAATCTAATCAAGTAGTTGGATCTGAATTCCAAGCTTCTAGATTAATTTTAGTTGAAAAAGCTAAAATTACTCTTAAAAATGCTTTAGATATTTTAGGTGTTGCTGCACCAGAAAGAATGTAGAGATACATTCTTTTTTCATATTTTAAAAAAATTTATAAAATTTATATTCAATGTATTTTAATTCTTGAAATTATTTAGAATAGTCTAATTTAATTAAATTGAATTTCATTTTAATGGTATTATTCTTAAAATATTCATATAATTTTTTAAATTTATTAAATATTATTTTTAAATATAATTTAGAGAGAAGTAATAATTTAAGTGGGGGTATTTTTTATAGATTTAACTAAAAATAACAGAATATTTTATATAGATGGATTAAGAGTTTTCGCTATTTTTTGTATTATTGCATGTCATATTTCTGCTATGTTTGTAGTAAAGCCTAATTTGTTTAATACAAAATTATGGTATTATTCACTTTTTTTAAATTCTTTAAGAGATGTTGGTGTTCCATTGTTTGTAATGATTAGTGGTGCATTATTAATTAATAAAAAAGATTCGTTTAAAAAATTCGTAACTAAACGTTTGAAAAGAGTTCTTATACCCTATATATTTTGGATAATAATTTTTATATTATTCGTATTCTTTTGTATTAGTATAAATTATCATTTTCATCATATGTCATTAAATCTTTTAGGGGCCTGAATTTTTGACTTGTTTTTGAGCCCTCATTTTTCTTATTTTTATATTTTTAATTATTGTATATTCTTGTTTTGTAATAATACAATTGTAAAATTAGTAATTTAATAAAAAAAGGTCGTTTAAACCAATAAATTTAAATAATAAGTGCAACAAATATATATTTGACGATTAAAATGTTGCATAACTTAAATTTTGATAAAAACGACCCAAATTATATTATGTTGGACAAAATATTTAAAATTATTGGTTCTAGAAAATCAAAACAAATATTTTCATCTAATGGTTTTAAAAACCTTAAAAAATTAGATACAGTAAT